>NZ_LDVA01000291.1:0-106979 GCF_050768715.1 Burkholderia sp. ZZQ-2
GCAGCGTGCGTAGTGGTCGGTGACGCCGGCCAGCACGCGGTCGATCGCGTCGGGCACGTCGCCCGACAGCCGGCGGCGCGAGCGGCGCAGGTCGAGCGCATTCAGTGCGATGCGCAAGTCGCGGAAGCTTTCGATCGACGGATGACGGTGATCGTCGGACGCGCCGAGGCGCGGCAGCAGCTGCGTGACGCGGTCGAGCATCCGTGACGCGTGGTTGCGCTGGTCGTCGAGCGGCTGCGTCGACGCGGAGCGCGCGACGTCTTCCCAGCCCGAGCGCAGCAGGCGCCGCACCGCGAGCTCGGCGCCGAACGGCCGCGTCGCACGCGTCCACACATACGCGAACAGCAGCCCGGCGACGCCCGCGAGGTTGCTGTTCAGGAACACGAAGAAATCGGCGTCGTACGCACCCTGGATGCTGATGAAGGTGGCCGTGTTCACGGCGACGAGCATCGTCACCATGTTGAACTGCGGGCGCGGCAGCAGCGTGCCGATCAGGATGAACGGGCCCGCGAACATCACGACGAGCATCGCGAAATCGTGCACGTGCGGCAGCACGACGAACAGGTACAGGCCCGCGAACACGACGCTCGCGGTCGTCGCGAGGAAGAACTTGAACACCAGCGGCGCCGGCTCGTCGAGCGCGGCGAAGAAGCTGCACGACACGGCCACGAGCGTGACGGCCGCGGCGCCGTCGTGCCACCCGGACGCGATCCACAGCCAGCTCGCGAACACGATTGCGGCGGCGACGGTCAGCGTTGAGAACAGCATCATCCCGCGATCGAAGAAGCGCTCGGTGCCGCCGAGCCGCCAGTGCCGGTAGCGCGGCTGCCAGACGCCCGATTCGTTGCCGATCAGCGCGCGCAGCGAGCGGCAGTCCTGCCAGATGTCGATGACCTGGCGCAGCCGCCACAGCGCGTTCGACAGCAGCGCGCCGTCCCAGCTCGCGAGCGCGTCGTCGGCCGGCTGCAGCGCGGCAATGCGTTCGCGCAGGCGCTCCGCGACCGGGTCGTCGGTCATGTCGCCGTCGTTGCCGGCCTTGACCGCCGGCAACGGTGCGTCGAACCATTTCGCGGCATCGGCGAGCAGGTCGTCCAGCCCGGCCGGCCGGATATGCAGGTCGCGCATCAGCGCAATCAACGGATCGGCGAGCGACGACATCAGCGGCAGGAACAGCTGCATCCGGCCCGCGAGCGCCTGCGCACGCGCGAGGATGCGCGGATGCGCATGGTCGTAACTCAGCTGGCTCAGCAGGAATTCGAGGCCCGTGATGGTTGCCGCGAGCCGTTGCCGGCACGCGGACAGCGCCTTGCCGGCAAGGTGCCCGGACAGCGTCTCGCGGCCGTAGAACGCGGCGTCCTTGAACCACGCATCGGTGCGCTCGATCAGCGTCGGTGCGAGCCGGTTCGGGAAGATGGCGCTGCCGACCACGCTCGCGCAGACGATGCCGAGCACGATCTCCTCGGTACGCGCGATCGCGACGTCGAACACGGTGGACGGATCGGTCACGGTCGGCAACGCGACGAGCGGCATCGTATAGCCGGCGAGCATGAACACGTAGCTGCGCGCGGTGCGGTCGGAGATCGCGAGGTAGAGCAGCGTGCCGCACCAGGTGGCGACGATGATCGCGAACAGCAGCGGCGTCTCGACGAACGGCGGCACGAAGAAGATCGCGGCAGCCGCGCCAAGCGCGGTGCCGAGCGCGCGATACAGCGCCTTCGAGCGTGTCGCGCCGACGAACGGGTTCGACACGATGTAGACGCTCGCCATCGCCCAGTACGGGCGCGGCAACTGGAAATACAGGCCGAGGTACAGCGCCAGCATCGACGCGGCGAACGTCTTGCCCGAGAACAGCCAGTCGCGAAGGCTCGGATAGGTCATGACGTGGCGTTGCCGGTGCGGGATGCGCGCGCGGCGGGTGGGGGCGATTCGGATGTATTGAATGCGTCGAGCACGCGCAGCGTCGCTTCGAGATCGGCGCGCGTGACACCCTTGAGCACCTGCGCACGCAGCACGCGCAGGTCCTCCTCCATCTTCGCGGTGACCGCGCGGCCGGCGGCCGTCAGCGAGATCGTCTTCGCGCGGCGATCGTGCGGATCCTCGTCGCGGCGCGCAAGGCCGGCCGCGCACAGCTGGTCGAGCAGGCGCACGAGCGACGGCCCTTCGATGCCGACGTGTTCGGCGAGCGTGCCTTGCCGCACGCCTTCGCCGAGGCGCCCGGCGATCAGCAGCGGTGTCGCGCAGGCCTCGGACACGTTGTACGCGTTCAGTACGCCGTCACTGGTGCGGCGCCACTTGCGCGCGGACAGCACGAGCAGGCTGCTGACGGCGAGGCGGAGGTCGTGCAGATTGGTCATGGGCGAGATGATAGGGGCAAAATAATTCGATAGCAAACTATCGTTTTTGTCACCCGTACGACACGTCGCGTCCGGCCCGTCTGAAGCAATTTAGGCGGCGTGCCGGCGGTGGTCAAGCCGCAAGGATGTCGGCCCGGCCCGCGCGCGGCGAGCGCGATCGAATGATCGGACGAAAGCCGTCCGGCGCGGCCACGCGGCGGGGGAGGCGGGTTCGAAGCCGGGAATCTGGAAGGGATTCGGGAAATCCGGCTTCGCGAAACGGCGCGCGGCGTGCATATTGAAGCCGTTGCAAGCCTCCCGGAGATTCCGCACGTGTCCACCCCATCCTCGCAGCCGTCCGCCCCGGCGTCGCTCGACGCGTGGCTCGGCAAGACCGAAACGCTCGGCGACGACATCACCGCGTTCCCGCTGAACGCGCTGGCCGCCACGCTCGACCGCCCGTCGCCCGGCGACGTCGTGCCGCCGATGTGGCACTGGCTCTATTTCCTGCCCGTCGCGCCGCTGGCCGAACTCGGCCCCGACGGCCACCCGAAGCGCGGCGCCTTCCTGCCGCCCGTGCCGCTGCCGCGCCGCATGTGGGCCGGCGGCCGCCTGACGTTCCACGCACCGCTGCGCACGGGACGGCGCGCGATACGCGAATCGACGATCGTGAACCTCGAGGACAAGACGGGCCGCAGCGGCCGGCTCGTCTTCGTGACGGTGCAGCACAGGATCGAGTGCGACGGCGTGCCGTGCGTCGAGGAGGAGCACGACATCGTCTATCGCGATGCGCCGCAGCCGGGCGCACCCGCGCCGAAGCCGATCGCGGCGCCGGCAGGCGAGGCGTGGTCGCGCACGGTCACGGCCGACGCGGTGATGCTGTTCCGCTATTCGGCGCTGACCTTCAATGGCCACCGCATCCACTACGACCGCAGCTACGTGACGCAGGAGGAAGGCTATCCGGGGCTCGTCGTGCACGGCCCGCTGATCGTGACGCTGCTCGTCGATCTCGTGCGGCGCGAACGGCCCGATGCCGTGCTCGCGAGCTTTGCGTTCCGCGCGGTGCGCCCGACGTTCGACGGGGAGCCATTCACGCTGTGCGGCAAGCCGTCGGACGACGGCAAGACGATCGAGCTGTGGGCGAAGGATCGCGACGGCTGGCTGACGATGCAGGCCACCGCGACCGTTGCGTGACGGGCGCCGTTCGGTTCGTCCGCGACGCGGCAGGATCCGTGCGCGGACGAACGGTGGTACCCGCCGCAGCTGCTCGGGCGGGCACGCGGGCGGGCCCCGGCGCTCGTCGCGAAACCGCTGTAAGCTGCGAGCAGGCCGCGTGCCGTCCTGCCGGACGGTGCGGCGCGCGGCCGGCCTTTCCACCTTCCACGCATCGCATCAGGAGCACGTATCTTGGCCACCTACATTGTGTTTACACGTGAAAGCACGCAGGACCAGCACGAACTCGACGTCTACCAGAGCAAGGTCGGCGCGACGCTCGCCGGGCATCCGGTCAAGGTGCTCGCCGCCTATGGCCCGCAGGAAACACTGGAGGGCGAAGGCCCGGAAGGTGTCGTGATCGTCGAGTTTCCGTCGAAGGAAGCCGCGCACGCGTGGTATCACGGCCCCGAATACCAGGACGTCGTCCAGCATCGTTTCAAGGGCGCGCGCTATCGCGCCGTGCTGGTCGAGGGCGTCTGAACGACCCGCATCGGGCGCTTCCGGCGGCGCGCTGCGACGCCGGACGCCCGGCACGCCCATGAACACATCGAACCCCGCCACTGCGACCGTCCGACCGCCGATGGGCCGCGCCACGACCGTGCTGCTCGCGATCAGCGTCGTGCTCTATCTGGTCGCCATGTTCAGCGCGCCGTTCCGCACGGGCGCACCCGATCCGCATCCATGGGCCGACGGCTGGCAGGTGCTGCTGACCGGCTGGATGGGCCTTTTCTTCGGCATCTTCGCGTGGCTCGCGAACCCGCTCGTGTTCGCGGCCTGGTGGCTGATCGCGAAGCGCCGGCGCACGCAGGCGGTCACGCTGGCCGTGCTCGCGCTGCTGTTCGGGTCGAGCTTCCTGACGCAGCATCGGATCGTCGTCAATGAAGCCGGCGGGGTCGAGCCGGTTCATCTCGATGCAATCGGCTACTGGTGCTGGCTCGCGAGTTTCGGCATGGCCGCAATCGGCGCCGCGCTGCTGCCGCGGCGAACCGGGACGCGTGCGGCAGGTTGATGCGGGCGGCCCGCATCAGCCTGCAGCCACCGCTTATCGCACGTGCGGCTGCAATGCGCGCAACCAGTACGACACCGCCACCGCACCGCCATCCGGCGTGCCGATCGCGCGCTCGCCGAGATAACTCGCACGCCCCGCGCGCGGCGTCATCTGCGCGGTTTCCTGCGCACCGTGCTCGGCGGCTTCGACCGCCGCCGCCCATGCGCCCGCGGGATCGCGATCGTTGTCGAGCGCCCGTTCGAATGCCGCGACGGCCGGCACCAGCGCATCGAGCATCGTCCGGTCGCCGGCGTGCGCGCCGCCCAGTTCGCTGATCGAATCCACCGCGCCGTGGAACGCCGCGGCCCAGTCGCGCGCCGACGGCTCGGCGACATCGGCCAGCCGGCGGGATGCGCGCAGCAGCGCGGTCGCATAGAACGGCCCCGAGCTGCCGGCGATGGCGCGGCGCAACGCGGCGCCGAGCGCCGCGAGCACGCCGGCCGGCGAGCCGTACGCGGTTTCCGGCAGCGCGAGGATTGCCTGTGCGGCGCGCAGCATGCTCGCACCGAGATCGCCGTCGCCGGCGGCCGCATCGAGGTCCGTCAGCGTCTGCTCGTGATCGATCAGCGTTTGCGCGACCGCATGCAGTGCCGGTTGCAGGCGCGCCGCCCACGCGCGGCCGGTCGCATCGAGCGGCGGCAGCGGCGCTTCTTGCGCAGCGGCCTCGGCCACGCGGATCTGCGTATTGACCGCGCCGCCGCCCGGCCATGCGCGCGCCTGCGTCGGCGCGTCGAGCAGCACCGCGCGTTCGTCGTTCAGCCGCAGCACGGAAATCGAGCAGCCGGGCATGTTCAATGCCGACAGGAACGTGCCGGCCCACGCGCGTGAGACGACGATGCCGCGCCGCGTCAGGTTGTCGTGCGCGGCGCGCAGCACGATGGCGAGTTCCATGTCCGGCGTCGCGCCGAGGCCGTTGACGAACAGCGCGACGCGTTCGCCGCGGTCGAGCACGAGATCGGCGACGATGCTCGACAGCAGCGTGTCGGCCAGCGCATCGGCCGGCAGCGGCGCGCGGCGTTCGACGCCTTTCTCGCCGTGGATGCCGAGGCCGAGTTCGATCTCGTGATCGCCAAGGCTGAAGCCCGACTTGTCGGCGCCGGGGATCGTGCAGCCGTCGAGCGCGACGCCCATCGTGCCCAGCTCGGCCGCCGCGTCGCGCGCGATGGCCGCGACGCGTGCGAGCGGCAGCCCGCGCGCGGCAGCCGCGCCGGCGAGCTTGTGGATCAGCACGGTGCCGGCGATCCCGCGCCGCTGGCCGCGCTCGACGCGGCCGCGCAGCGAGACGTCGTCGGCGACGATCACCGTCTCGACCGGAATGCCTTCCGCGCGCGCGAGCTCGGCGGCGAGCCCGAAATTGAGCCGGTCGCCCGTGTAGTTCTTCACGATCAGCAGTGCGCCGTTCGGGCCCGCGCTGGCGCGGATCGCGGCGAGCACCGCGTCGGTGGACGGCGACGTGAACACTTCGCCGCAGACGGCCGCGCTCAGCATCCCTTCGCCGACATAACCGCCGTGCGCGGGCTCGTGGCCGCTGCCGCCGCCGGAGAGGACGGCGACGGGGCGCTGCGCCGGCTCGGGCAGCGGCTGGCGGACGAGCACGTGCTCGTCGCCGAGGATCGCGACATGCGGCGACTGCCGCGCGATGCCTTCCAGCATTTCTCGGACGACATCGGACGGGCGGTTGACAAGCTTTTTCATGGCGACGGGTTCCGGACGGGTGAACGAGGCACGGCCAGGCCCGCACGGGCGCCGGACGGCCTTTCGTGTTGCGGAGGATCGTGCGTGCGCCCTGTCGCCGGGCCCGGGCGGTCATGCAACGGACGACCGGATGCGGGAGGGGAACGAGGCGCGCGCCTCGCGCCACGATACATCAGGTTCGAACCCTGCCGCACGGATCGCGGCGCGAAACGCGCCGGAGCGGGGCGGCGGCGTGCTCCCATGCGCGGCTACTTCATTGCCGCGATCTCCTTCGCGCGAATCAGCCTGGCGCGCAGCACGTTGCGGCTGATGCCGAGCAGCCGTGCGGCCTGGATCTGGTTGCGGTGGCTGAATTCGAACGCGACGCGCATCACGGTGTCCTCGATGCGCTCGAACAGGTTGCCGTGATCCTCGTCGAACAGCGCACGCAGCGCGCGTTCGAGCGCAGCCTGCGCGCCGGTTGCCGGGTCGGGTTCCTGCGCCGGTGCATGCACGGCGGCCGTCGCGTCGGGCGACGCGAGATGCAGGTCGGCCTCCTGCAGTGCGTCGTGGCGGCTCACGAGCAGCGCGTGATGGATCACGTTCTCGAGTTCGCGGATATTGCCGGGCCAGCCGTATGCCTGGAGCCGGCGCTCGGCGCGCGGGTCGATGCTGCGCGGCCCGTAGCCGAGGCGGCTCCGGTAGTCGTCGAAGAAGTGGCGCGCGAGCGGCAGGATGTCGCCGGGGCGCTCGCGCAACGTCGGCACCGCGAGCTGCACGACGTTGAGCCGGTAGAACAGGTCGCCGCGAAACTGCCCGTGCGCGACGGCCTGCTGCAGATCGACGTTGGTCGCGGCGACCACGCGCACGTCGATCGGCACGCCCGTGCGCGAGCCGAGCCGCACGACTTCGCGCTCCTGCAGCACGCGCAGCAGCTTGACCTGCATCGACAGCGGCAGGTCGCCGATCTCGTCGAGAAACAGCGTGCCGCCGTTCGCGGCTTCGAACCAGCCGGGCTTCGCGCTGAACGCGCCCGTAAACGCGCCCTTTTCGTGGCCGAACAGTTCGCTTTCGACGAGCGTCTCGGAGAAGGCGCCGCAGTTCACCGCGACGAACGGCCCGTTGCTGCGGCGACTGAGACCGTGCACGTGCCGCGCGATCAGTTCCTTGCCGGTGCCGGTTTCGCCGACGATCAGCACGTTCGCGTCGCTCGGCGCGACCAGGCGAATCCGTTCGAGGAGCGCGACCGAGCGCGGATCGACGAACACCTGCGCGCGGGCGCGAATGGACGTCGCCAGCGCGGGCCGGTCGGGCAGCGTGAGCACGGGCGCGGCGTCGGGCCACGCATCGGAAGGGGAGCGGTTCACGAGTAGAAGCCCGGCGTCGGCCAGGTTCGCTTGAGCGCCCATTCGCCGATCTCGCGAATCTTGTACGCGAGCGGATCGTGGAGCGTATGGGTGCGCAGGTTGCGCCAGTGCCGGTCGAGCCGCAGCGCGCCATGCGTCGCGCGCGCGCCGGCGACGTCGAACATGCGCGTGCAGAGATCGAGCCCGGTGCGGGTGGCCGACACCTTTGCAGCGGCCGTGGCGAGCGCGACCTCGCCGCGCTCCGCATGCGTAAGCGCCGCATCGCGCGCCCACGCGGCGTCGAGGCGATCGGCCGCGCGGTCGGCGAGCACGCGCGCGGCTTCGAGCCCGACCCAGAATTCGCCGTACTGGCCGAGGATGTACGGATCGTCGCCGGTGCTCGCGACCTGCGCGCCGGGCCACGGCCGCGCTTCGTGCAGCGTATAGTGCCGCGCGTCGCTGAACGCCGCTTCGGCGATGCCGAGATACACGTTCGTCAGCACGAGCTGCGCGACGAGCGGGCGCAGGCACGCGAACGGCGTCGACAGCGGGCCGGGGTCCGTCAGCAGTTCGTGTTCCTCGACGCGCACTTTCTCGAACGTGACCGTGCCGCTGTCGGTCTGGCGCTGGCCGATGTTGTTCCAGTCGTCGGCGATCGAGATGCCGCTGCGCTGCGTCGGCACGGCCGCGATCAGGAACGCGCGCGTCTGCGCGTCGTGCGCGGACGCGATCAGCATCTGCGAATCGAGCGCCCCCGAACAAAAGCTCTTCTGGCCGCTGAATTCGTGCCATGCGCCGCGCGAACGGCTGACCGTGCGTTCGTCGAGCGGATTCAGCGCATTGCCCCAGAACCACTGCTGGCGTGCGGTTCGCTCGAACCACGATTCCCACTGCGCGGGCGTGCCGAACAGCCGCACGGTTGCGAGCATCAGGTGATGGAAGCCGAATACGTGCGCGAGCGAACTGTCGGCGGCCGCGAGCACGCGGACCGCGTCGAACGTCGTGCGCCAGCTTGCGCCGAGGCCGCCGTAGGCGGCGGGGATGCTCAGCGCGAGGAGGCCGCTGTCGCGCAACTGGTCGCGCTCGGCCTTCGGCGTGCCGCCCTGCTGGTCGCGTTCGGCCGCAGTTCGTGCAAAGCCGGCCGCCAGGCGTCCGGCGGTTTGCAGCGCGTCGGGAGGAGCCGGTTCGTCGCGGGAGGGCGCGACGACGCGCAGGCTTTCCGCGCGGGGCGATACGGAAATGGATGTCATGGCGATGAATGCGTCGGGTCGCTGCACGAAAACGGCCAGGCTGCATCGGGCGTTGCCGACCGGGTGCTGCGTGATCAGCAGAGTGTTCAACGTTTTGCGCAACGCGGGAAACATCGATTTCTGATAACCAATGCCGGATTGCTGCGCTGGACGCTGCGCGCCTGCCGGAATCCGTGCGAAAGCGGAAAAATGCGTCCGCCGCACACCGCGCTGCTGATTACGCAGCAGTGCATCAGCAGCGCTGTTTCCCCCAGTTCATCGTGCTGCGGAATATGGTTGTGATGCCGTGGCTGGCACGCTTATCAACGTGTGTCGATCGGCGGGTGTGCCACGACAGGCCGTCGATCGCGATGCATTTCGTCATGCAGACAATCGATTTTCATCGCCGTCGTCGAAATGGCACGCTCCTTGCTGACCCATGACGTGGCGGGTGCATCGGCACCCGATTCGACAATGGGAATGCAACCGATGAGCAATGCAATCAACGTGGTCGCGATATCGGGCGGCCTGCAGCGGCCGTCGCGCACGCTGGCGCTGACCGACGCGATCGTCGCGGCACTCGGCGCCGCGCTGCCGATCGACACGCGGCTGATCGAACTCGGCGAGATCGGCAGCCGGCTGGCCGGCGCGCTGACGCGCGCGCAGGTGCCGGCCGACCTCGACGCGCAGATCCGTGCGATCGAGACGGCCGATGCGCTCGTCGTCGCGAGCCCCGTGTATCGCGCGTCATATACGGGCCTCTTCAAGCACCTGTTCGACCTTGTGCATCACGAGGCGCTGGTCGACGTACCCGTGCTGCTCGCCGCCACCGGCGGCAGCGAGCGTCATGCGCTCGTGATCGACCATCAGCTCCGGCCGCTGTTCAGCTTCTTCCAGGCACGCACGCTGCCGATCGGCGTGTATGCGTCCGAAAGCGATTTCGATCAGTACCAGATCGCGAGCCCGGCGCTGCGTGCGCGCATCGCGCTCGCCGTCGATCGCGCGGTGCCGCAGCTGCGCCCGCATGCGCTTTCCGTCGCGGCCGCCTAGGCCGCCTGCGTTTTCCCTTCCGACCAGGACACACTCATGAGCCATACCGACTCTTCCGCCGACGGCGTCAAGTTCGCCTACTGGGTGCCGAACGTCAGCGGCGGCCTCGTCGTCAGCACGATCGAGCAACGCACCGACTGGAGCCTCGAATACAACCAGCAGCTCGCACGCACGGCCGAGGCGGCCGGCTTCGAGTACGCGCTGAGCCAGATCCGCTTTACGGCCGGCTACGGCGCCGAATACCAGCACGAGTCGGTGTCGTTCAGCCAGGCGCTGCTGCATGCGACGACGAAGCTCAAGGTGCTCGCCGCGATCCTGCCGGGGCCGTGGCACCCGGCCGTGGTCGCGAAGCAGCTCGCGACGATCGATCACATCTCGAACGGACGCATCGCGATCAACGTCGTGAGCGGCTGGTTCAAGGGCGAATTCACCGCGATCGGCGAGCCGTGGCTCGAGCACGACGAACGCTATCGGCGCTCGAAGGAATTCATCCAGGCGCTGAAAGGCATCTGGACGCAGGACAACTTCACGTTCAAGGGTGATTTCTACCGCTTCAACGACTACACGCTGAGCCCGAAGCCGGTGCAGAAGCCGCATCCGGAGATCTTCCAGGGCGGCAGCTCGCGCGCGGCGCGCGACAACGCGGCGAGCGTGTCGGACTGGTATTTCACGAACGGCAATACGCCGGAGAACCTGAAGGCGCAGATCGACGACATCCGTGCGAAGGCGGCGGCGAACAACCATCGCGTGCGCATCGGCGTCAACGCGTTCGTGATCGCGCGCGATACGGAGGAAGAGGCGCAGGCCGTGCTCGACGACATCATCCGGCACGCGCACGTCGAGGCCGTGCACGCGTTCGGCGATGCGGTGAAGCAGGCCGGCAAGGCGTCGCCGGAGGGTGAGGGCAACTGGGCGAAATCGACGTTCGAGGATCTCGTGCAGTACAACGACGGCTTCCGCACGAACCTGATCGGTACGCCGCAGCAGATCGCCGAACGGATCGTCGCGCTGAAGGCGATCGGCGTCGATCTCGTGCTCGCGGGGTTCCTGCATTTCATCGAGGAGGTCGAGTACTTCGGCCAGCGCGTGCTGCCGCTCGTGCGCGAACTCGAGGCTCAACGGCAGGCGGTTGCCGCGTAATGCGACGGCGCGGTGCGCGGCGGGCACGAACGCGTGCCGCGCGCCGGCCGATCGAAGGGGCGACACCGGCGGTTCTCGCGGGTCGACCCGGTTTGACGTTTCGGATATCGAAACAGGAGGTCGGCGGATGCTTCCCGGCGCCGCCGGCCGGTTCATGAGCTTTGCCGGAATCGACATGTCTACGGAAATCATCGAAGAAAACGTGCAACCGCAAGCGGGCTCCAAGCCCGTTCCCGTCATCGGCTCGGATGCCGAGGCGCTCGACGTCGCGCGCCAGGTCGCGGCACGACTGGCCGAGCACGCCGCGCTGCGCGACCGCGAGCGGAAGCTGCCGTTCGACGAGATCGAACTGTTCTCGTCGAGCGGGCTGTGGGGCATCACCGTGCCGCGCGAATACGGCGGCGCGGAGGTGTCGAACGTGACGCTCGCGGAAGTGATCGCGATCGTTTCAGAGGCGGACCCGTCACTCGGCCAGATCCCGCAGAACCACTATTGCCTGATCGAGGACATCCGCCTCGAGGGCAGCGATGCGCAGAAGCGCTTCTTCTTCGATCTCGTCCTGAAGGGTACACGCTACGGGAACGCGTTTTCCGAAGCCGGCGGCAAGAACGTGCTCGATATCCGGACGCGCGTGCATCGCGACGGCGACGCGTTCGTGCTGAACGGCCGCAAGTTCTATTCGACCGGCACGCTGTTCGCGCACTGGATTCCGGTACTCGCGCTCGACGAGTCGGACCAGGCCGTGCTCGCCTTCGTGCGGCAGGGTGCGCCGGGGCTGACCGTCGTGGATGACTGGAGCGGCTTCGGGCAGCGCACGACCGCGAGCGGCACGGTGATCGTCGAGAACGTGCGCGTGAGCCCGTTCGAAATCTTCCATACGCAGCGTTCGTACGATCGCCCGACCTTCGCGGGACCGTTCGCGCAGATCACGACCGCCGCGATCGACCTCGGGATCGCGCGCGCCGCGCTGCAGGACACGATCGCGTTCGTGCAGCAGCATGCGCGCCCGTGGATCGACAGCGGCGTCGAGCGCGCGAGCGAGGACCCGCTGACGGTCGCGCAGATCGGCGACATCGCGTACCGCGTGCACGCGGCCGAAGCGCTGCTCGCACGCTCGGGCCGCTTCGTCGACGCGGCGAAGCGCGAGCCGGGCGAGGAAACGGTCGCGCAGGCCGCGATCGCGGTGGGCGAGGCGAAGATCGCGACGACCGAAGTGGCGCTGCTTGCCGCGAGCAAGCTGTTCGAGCTCGGCGGCAGCAAGTCGACGCTGGCGAAATACAACTTCGACCGCCACTGGCGCAACGCGCGCGTGCATACGCTGCACGACCCGGTGCGCTGGAAGTATCACGCGATCGGCAACTACTACCTCAACGGCGTGAAGCCCGCGCGCCACTCCTGGAACTGACCGGCTCGCGCCGGCCGCCGTCACCACCCTCACCATCACCACTACCACCGCCGCGGACGGCACGTACGCGGCGCCGCTTCATTCCTGACGAGGTCAATCGATGAGTCATCCAGCAAGCCCCGCGCAGGCACTGCCCGCGCAGCATGCCGCACCGCCGGCGGGCGGCCTGCGGCGCAACTACCTGAGCCTGCCCGAACTGATTGCGCAGTCGATCGGCCTCGTCGGCGTGTCCGGCGGGATCGGCGTACTGATCCCCGCCGTGTTCGCGACGGCCGGCAACGGCACGTGGCTCGCGTACCTGTTCGCGATCGTCGCGCTGCTGTTTGCGTCGTGGAGCATCTCGGTGTTCGCGCGCGATTCGGCGTCGCCGGGGGCGCTGTATGCATACGTGTCGGCCGGCATCGGGCCGGTCTGGGGCGCGATCTGCGGCTGGTCGCTGCTGATTGCCTATGCGGTGGCCGCCGCGGGCATCCTGCAGGGGACGATCAATACGTTTCTCGTGCTGGGCCGCGAGACCGGGCTGCTCGGCGGCGCGACGCCGCTCGGCGCGGTGCTCGGGCTCACGGTCGTCACCGCGTTCGCCGCGTGGTACATCGCGTTTCGCGACATCCGGCTGTCCACGCGTTTCACGCTGTTCGTCGAACTCGCGACGCTGCTGCTGATCGCCGTCGTCGTGATCGGGACGATCGCGTTCGGCGGGCATCCGGTCGATCGCGCGCAACTGACGCTCGAAGGCGTGAAGCCGACCCAGCTGCAGCTCGGGATGGTGCTCGCGTTCTTCAGCTTCACGGGGTTCGAGAGTGCGACCGTGCTCGGCGCGGAAGCGCGCGACCCGTTCCGCGCGATTCCGCGCGCGGTGCTGATCAGCGTCGTCGGGCCGGCGATCCTGTTCGTGATCGGCGCGTACGGGATGGTGAGCGCGTTCCACGGGCAGACGCCGCCGCTCGACCGGGTCGACGGCCCGCTCGCGGTGCTCGCGCATCGGCTCGGCGCCGGCTGGGTCGGCGTGCTGATCGACGCAGGCGTGGCGTTGAGCTTCTTCGCGGCGTTCTTCTCGTCGATCAATGCGGCGGCGCGGATCGTCTATACGTTCGGGCGGCAGGGCGTGCTGCATGCGTCGACGGGCCACGCGCACGAGCGCAATGCGACGCCGCACGTCGCGGTGGCGCTGATCGCGGTGCTGGCGCTGGTCACCGCGCTGGTATTCACCGCGCGCGGCACCGCGCTACTCGACTCGTATGGCTATCTCAGCTCGATTGCCACGTATGGCTGGCTGCTTGCATACGTGCTGGTGGCGATCGGCGCGCCGCTCTATCTGCGCCGCCAGCGCCGGCTTCGCGCGCGGCATGTGGCGATCAGCGTCATTGCGGTCGTGCTGCTCGCGATTCCGCTGGCCGGCAGCGTTTATCCGGTGCCGGAGGGCGTGTATGCGTGGCTGCCTTATGTGTTCGTCGCGCTGCTGGCGATCGGGCTCGGGTGGTTCCTGGTGCTGCGCGTCCGGTTTCCGGAGCGGTTGCGCGAGCTGGAGGCCGAGTTGCTGACGAAGTGACGGGGCGCGCCGTCGGACTTCGGCGCGCCGGTCGGCTGGACGGTGCTTATTCGGTCAAGTCGAAATCTTCTTCGCGACCGTTCAGTATCGCGGTCAGTGTCCGCAGCCCGGCATCGAGCTGGTCCATGGTCGGCGCGGCCAGTGCGAGCCTTACCGCGTTCGGTGCATGGCCGGACGAGACGGCAAACGTGGTCGACGGCGTCAGCCCGATGTCGCGCCTGGCCGCGGCCGCGACCAACGCCTGTGAGCGCCAGTGCGCCGGCAAGGTCAGCCACAGGTGGTAGCACTTGCCGTTGGTCCGGATATCGAAACCCGCGAGACGATCGATTGCCAGCGCCTGGCGCTCGCTCGCATCGATGCGCTTGAGTTGCGCGAGCTCGGCCACGGTGCCGTCGCGCATCAACCGCTGCGCGGCCGCGAACGCGAATCCCGAGGCGGTCCACCCGCCCGAGCGTACCGATGCCATGACGCTTTCGCGTAGCCGCGGCGGCGGCACGATGAATCCCAGGGTCATGCCGGGCGTGACCTTCTTGGACAGGCTGTCAATCACGATGCAGGTGTCCGGAGCGAGCGCGGCCAGTGGCGGTTCGTCGCCGAGGAAGCCGTACACGTTGTCCTCGATGACGGGAATGTCGAGCTTTTCGACCACGCGTAACAGTTCGGCGCGACGCGCGGTGCTCATCGTCATGCCCAGCGGGTTCTGGATGGCCGGCTGGATATAGATTGCCGACAGCCTGGCTTCACGGTGCGCCTTTTGCACTGCGTCGGGACGCACGCCGTCGTCGTCCATCGCCAGCGGTACCAGCGAGATGCCCAGTTTGGCGGCGATGCCCTTGATGAACGGGTAGGTCAGCGCTTCCACGCCGCAGCGCCCGCCGGTCGGAACGACCGCGGCCACGGCTGCGGCAATGCTTTGCCGCCCGTTGCCGGTAAACACGAGCTGGTCCGGCGACGGCGACCATTCCGGTTGCGACAGATAGGTGGCGGCTACGTTTCTGATGGCCGCGGTGCCGATACTGGTGGCCTCGCGCAGCGCGGCATCGAGTTCCGCCGGTCGGTGCAATCCGCTCAGGCTACGTGCAATCAACGCCGTTTGATCGGGGACGCTCGGATAGTTGAACTCGAGATCGATCCGTACGCCGCGCGGTTCCCCGGGCGCCGCCGCACCGCGCCGCGTCTCGCCCGACACGAAGGTGCCGCGGCCGACTTCACCTACCACCAGCCCGCGTCGCAAGAGCTCCGTGTAGACCCGGCCCGCCGTCGATGCGGCGATTGCATGCTGGTCGGCGAAAAGACGCTGGGGAGGCAGGCGATCGCCGGGCGCCAGTGTGCCGTCGGCGATTTGCGCGGCAATCGCGTCGGCCAGTTGCAGATACTCGGATTTGGACATGAATTGCACCGATAACAATGATTATTGCACCGAGGTCAATGTTTTTATTGCACTGAGATATGCGGCGGTGCATTCTGATTTCGTCGAGTCGATTGTACCGGGGCTGCAACGCTTGTACGACTCGGGCGGCAGGCAGTGCACCTGACCGGCGCACTGCATCGCCCCGGCATACCCATTGGAGAGGCAGTATGCATGGAACGCGTTCAACCCTGATCGCTCGCATGGCGGCGACGCAGCTTCGAGCCGGCTCGCGGCAGCCCGCCGTGTGGCGTTCCGTGTCGGCGAGTCGGCCATGACGGCCGCACCGGTCGCGGTGGGGCTGCAACTGACGCTGACCACCATCCTGATCGCGTTCGCGGGCGTGTTCGTGATCGCGTTCATGCGCGGCGCGTTCGGCGGTGGATTCGCGATCATCGGCATACCGCTGCTGTCGCTCGTGATGGACCCGGTGACCGCCGGCGGTCTGCTCGCTCCGCTGTTCATCGCGATGGATCTGTTCGCGCTGCGGTACTGGAAGCCTTCGACGTGGTCGAAGCCGGATCTCGTTCTGCTGCTGCCCGGGCTGGTGATGGGTATCGGATGCGGCTATCTGGCATTTCGGTTTCTCGACCATCGGGCCATCGAACTCCTGATGGCGGCGGTCACGCTGATATTCGTCGGCCTGTGGGTGGCCGGCGGCGCGCAGTTGACGGTCCGTCCGCGTTCGCGACCGAAGGCCGTGACCGCCGGTCTCGCGTCGGGCGTCACGACGATGGTCGCGCATTCGGGCGGGCCGCCGCTCGCGATGTACCTGCTGCCGCTCGGTCTCGGCAAGGAGATGTACGCGGGAACGACGAGTCTTTTCTTTACCGTGGGCAACGCGCTCAAGGCGGTGCCCTGGATGCTGATCGTGCGGCCGACCATGAACGTCTGGGCATTGATGGCGGTCTGCCTGCTCGCCGTTCCGGCCGGCGTGGTATTGGGCTGGCGGCTGCACGGCAGGCTGGACCAGCGCCTGATCTATCGGATCTGCTACGGATTGCTGGCGGTGACCGCGCTGAAACTCTTCTGGGACGGCGTTTCCGGCTATCTCGCGTGAAGCGGGCGCACTGGCGCCCGTTCCCGGTGCCGGTGCGAAGTTCTTGCGAGTGACCAGTAATCAGTAGTGCAGATGTCGTTCGTCCGACCAACAGGAACGTGTATGTCGACTGATACTTCTTTGCGGACGCCGTCGCGGCGTCATTTCATGGGCGTAGCCGCGACCGCCGCGGTGGCAGGTTCGTTGAGCCGCCTCACGTTTGCCGAAACCGAAACCGAAACGAGCCGGGCCGTCGTGGGCGTTGCCCGACCGGCCGGCGGCGACGCGTCCGCCGTGCGCCCGCTGCGGGTGCATGCGCCGGACGTGCAACTTGCCGAGCTGCGGCGGCGGATCAACGCAACGCGCTGGCCCGAACGGGAAGCGGTCGCCGACGCATCGCAGGGCGTGCCTCTCGCGACGATGCAGAAACTCGCGCGCTATTGGGCGACCGACTACGACTGGCGCAAGGTCGAAGCGACGCTGAACGCACTTCCGCAGTTCGTCACCCGGATCGACGGGCTCGACATTCATTTCATCCACGTTCGCTCGAAACATCCGGATGCGTTGCCCGTCATCGTCACGCACGGATGGCCCGGCTCGATCATCGAGCAACTGAAGATCATCGGGCCGCTGACCGATCCGACGGCCCATGGCGGCACGGCATCGGACGCGTTCGACGTGGTGATTCCATCGTTGCCGGGCTACGGGTTCTCGGGCAAGCCCGCTGCGACCGGCTGGGATCCCGTGCGCATTGCGCGCGCGTGGATCGTCCTGATGAACCGCCTCGGATACCGGCGTTACGTGGCGCAGGGTGGCGACTGGGGTAATGCCGTGACCGAGCAGATGGCGCTGATCGCGCCGCCGGAGCTCGTCGCGATTCACACGAACATGCCGGCCACGGTGCCGGACGATATCGCGAAGGCACTCAAGTCCGGTGAGCCCGCGCCCGCCGGTTTGCAGCCGGACGAACGGCATGCGTACGAGCAGCTCGATCGTTTCTACAGGCACGGCCTCGGCTATGCGCAGGAAATGGCGAACCGCCCGCAGACGCTGTACGGCATCGAGGATTCACCGGTCGGACTCGCCGCATGGATGCTTGACCACGACGCGAGCGGCCTCGCGCTCATCGAGCGCGTTTTCGATGGCCATACCGAGGGACTGACGCGCGACGACGTGCTCGACAACGTCACGCTCTACTGGCTGACCCGCACGGGTGTCTCGTCGGCGCGCCTGTACTGGGAGAGCAAGCTCGAATTCTTTGCGCCGAAGCGTGTGGCCATTCCGGTGGCCGTGAGCGTGTTTCCGGATGAAATTTACGCCGCGCCGAAGCGTTGGGCGCAGGCCGCGTATCCGAAACTGATTCACTACAACCGTTTGCCCAGTGGCGGGCATTTCGCGGCCTGGGAGCAGCCGAATGCGCTGTCGGAAGAACTGCGTGCGAGCTTCCGGTCACTGCGCTGAACGCATTCGCGCGACCGTATGATTCGCGGATCACGCCACACCTGCCATCCTCGACGCGTCGACCACCATCTGCACGCCGAGCCCGCCGAGGATGAGCCCCATCGCCCAGCGCTGGGCGAGCAGCAGCGTCGGGCGCCCGTGCAGGAACTTCGCGATGCTGCTGGAACAGATCGCCACCGTCCCGTTCGCGCAGGCGAATGCGGCGATCAGCAGCGAGCCGAGAAACAGCGACTGGCCGAGCACGCTGCCGTTCCGGTAGTCGATGAACTGCGGCAGCAACGAAATGAACAGCATCGCGAGCTTCGGGTTCAGCACGCTGGTCGTCGCGCCCATCGCGAGCAGCCGCAGCGGCCGCTCGCTGGGCAACGCCCGCACCTCGAACGGCGAGCGGCCGCCGGGCCTGACGGCCTGCCATGCGAGATACAGCAGGTACGCCGCACCGACCACGGCCAGCCCGCTGCCCGCATAGGGCACGCTCATGAACAGCGTCGTGATGCCGAACGCCGCGCCGAACATGTAGAACAGGTACCCGATCATCACGCCACCGAGTGAAATGAGCCCCGCCGTGCGGCCCTGCGCGATCGAGCGCGACATCACGTAGACCATGTTCGGCCCGGGCGTGACCGCGAGCATGCCGCCGATGACGAGAAACCCGTAGAGCGATCCGGACGTATGCATGTCTGACGATTCCTGCAACGAGTGAGTGCTGACGGGAATCATTGTCCGATCGTGGAGGCGAACAGTAAAACGGGATAAACTGAATCGATTGATCAGTTTTTCTGAATACGATGAAAAAGCTCGACCTCGATGTACTCGCGATGGTGGTGGCCGTCGCCGAATCCGGATCGTTCGCTCAGGGCGCGCAGGCCGTGCACAGGTCGCCGTCGGCGGTGAGCATGCAGATCAAGGCGCTGGAAGATGCGCTCGGCAAGCCGCTCTTCATCCGCGACACGCGCAACGTGACGCCGACCGGCGAAGGCACGATGCTTGCCGAATACGGCCGCCGGATGCTGGCGATGCGCGACGAGGCCTGGGCGTCGGTCGTGCGCCCGGAGATTCGCGGCCGCGTGACGATCGGTGTGCCCGACGACTACATTTCGTCGCTGCTGCCGCAGGTGCTCGGCAAGTTCGCCGCGATGCACCCGCGTGTGGAAGTGCGCGTGATCGGCCAGCCGAGCAGCGCGCTCGTGCCGATGCTGAAGGACAACACGGTCGACCTCGCGTGCCTCACGCGGATCAAGGGCGTGACCGGCGAGTTGATCCGGCTCGAACCGCTCGTGTGGGCCGGGTCGCCGAAACGCAACGTATGGGAGGAGCGGCCGCTGCCGGTGGCCTTTTTCACGCACGGCGGCAGCATGGCGCGCGATCAGGCGGTCAAGGCGCTGAACCGGCGGAAGATCCCGTACCGGATGTCCTACGAGAGCCCGAGCCACCTCGGCCTCCTCAGCATGGTGGAGGCCGGGCTCGCGGTCGCGCCGCTGGCGCGCTGCTGCATTCCCGATCATCTCGTGCAGCTGTCGGAAAGCCACGGGCTGCCGCCGCTGGGCGAACTCGAGGTCGTGCTCGCGCGCAGCGCGCAGTCCGCGCGCCCGCCGTGCGACTACCTGGCCGAGCAGATTCTCGGCGAATGGCGTACCTGAACGCGGGCAGCCCGCCGGCGGCCGTGTTTCAGCACGACTTCAGCAGCCATTCGCGGAACGCGACGAGCGACGGCAGCGTCTCGTTCCCCGGCGGATAGACAAGGTAGTAACTGCGCTGGCTGGTGATCGCGTCGCCGATCGACACGAGTTCGTTGCGGCCCAGCTCGTCTTCCACCAGCACCTTCGGCACCAGCCCGATTCCCATCCCGGCCCGCACGGCCTGGATCAGGTGCGACGTCAGCTCGAAGCTCGGGCCGATGCGCATCTGCCGATGGTCGAGCCGATAGTGCGAAAACCACTCGGCCCACGCCTGCTGATTGCTTGTCACGCCGAGCAGCGTCTGTTTCGCGGCCCACGCCGGCGAACGCGCGTCGGCCTTGCGGCGGCTGCCGGTGTCCGGCGGCGCAATCGCGATCAGGAACTCGTTGTACAACCGGTGCGCGTGCAGGCCCGGCCAGTCGCCCGCGCCGACGGTGATGGCCGCATCGAGGTCGTCGTTGAGGAAATCGATGGCGCCGATCCGCGAATGGAGGTGCACGGTCACGCCCGGATGTGCGGTGTAGAAGTCGTGCAGGTGGTGCGGCAACAGCCATTTCGAGCCGAACGTCGGCAAGGTGGCGAGCCGCAGCGTGCCGGCGCCCGCCTGGTGGGACATCGCCTGCAGCGTCGCGCCGCGGATGCGCCCCAGTGCGCCGCTCAGCTCGGCGAAGTAGCGGCGCCCGACCTCGGTCAGCTTCACGGAGCGGCCCTCGCGCCGGAACAGCGGCACGCCGAGTTGATCCTCGAGCGTCTGGACTTGCCGGCTGATCGCGCTCTGGCTCAGCGACAGCTCCTCGGCCGCGCGCGTGTAGCTTTCATGCCGCGCGGCGGCCTCGAACACGAGCAGCAGCGACATGGACGGGGTGAGACGACGGTAATTCATGAGTTTTATGCAATATTCGCCGGGTGAGAATTCGTTTGTTTCTCACGGAAATTCCAAAGATACTGGAATTCCCGGTCGCGCGGAAACTTGCCAAAAAATCATGTTTCGGAGCGCGCGAACCGGCCGGCTCCACCCACACTGCGCTTTTGCCCCATGTCGATCGCCTCGTTGCCCCGTCCCGCCAGCCCGCCCGCGAATGCGTACCGTGACTTTCTCGCCGCGCTGCGGGCCGCCGGATTCGCCGGGGAGATCCGCGCGGACCATGCGAACCGGACGGTGCAGGCCACCGACAACTCGATCTACCAGCGCCTGCCGCAAGCGGTGATCTGCCCCGCGCATGCCGACGACGTCCAGCTGCTGGCACGGCTGCTCGCCGAGCCCGCGCATCGCGACGTCGCGGTGGCCGCGCGCGGCGGCGGCACGGGCACCAACGGGCAGTCGTTGACCGACGGCGTGGTCGTCGACCTGTCGCGGAACATGAACCGGATCCTCGAAATCGACGTCGAGCGCCGCTGGGTGCGCGTGCAGGCGGGCGTCGTCAAGGATCAGCTCAATGCGGCGCTGAAGCCGCACGGGCTGTTTTTCGCGCCGGAACTGTCGACGTCGAACCGCGCGACCGTCGGCGGGATGATCAACACCGACGCGAGCGGGCAGGGCAGCTGCACGTACGGCAAGACGCGCGATCACGTGCTCGAACTGGATTTCGTGCTGATGGGCGGCGAGCGGCTGCACAGCGACGCACTCGATGACGAAGAACTGGAGCGCCGCTGCGCGCGGCAGGACCGCATCGGCAAGGTCTACCGCACCGCGCGACGCATCAGCGACGACAAGGCCGCGCTGATCGAAGCGAAGTTTCCGAAGCTCAACCGCTGCCTGACCGGCTACGACCTCGCGCACCTGCGCGAACCCGACGGCCGCTTCAACCTGAACAGCGTGCTGTGCGGCGCCGAAGGTTCGCTCGGCTTCGTCGTCGAGGCGAAACTCAACGTGCTGCCGATCCCGAAGTATTCGGTGCTGGTCAACGTGCGCTACGCGGGCTTCATGGATGCGCTGCGCGACGCGCGCGCACTGCTCGCGCACGAGCCGCTGTCGATCGAGACGGTCGACTCGAAGGTGCTGATGCTCGCGATGAAGGACTTCGTGTGGAGCAGCGTCGCCGAGTATTTCCCGCAGGACGACGCGCGTCCGACGCTCGGCATCAACCTGATCGAATTCAGCGGCGACGACGCGGACGACGTCGACGCACGCGTGCGTGCATTCGTCGAACATCTGCGCACCGATACCGGCGTGGAGCGCCTGGGCCACACGCTCGCGGCCGGCGACGACGCGGTGAAGCGCGTGTATGCGATGCGCAAGCGCGCGGTCGGCCTGCTCGGCAACGTGCAGGGCGAGGCCCGCCCGCAGCCGTTCGTCGAGGACACCGCGGTGCCGCCCGAGAACCTCGCCGCGTACATCGCCGAATTCCGCGCGCTGCTCGACGGTCACGGGCTGCAGTACGGGATGTTCGGCCACGTCGACGCGGGCGTGCTGCACGTGCGCCCGGCGCTCGACATGAAGGACCCGAAGCAGGCGGCGCTGGTGCGGCCCGTGTCGGATGCGGTGGCCGAACTCACGCAGCGCCACGGCGGCCTGCTGTGGGGCGAGCACGGCAAGGGCGTGCGCTCCGAATATGCGCCGGCGTTCTTCGGCGAGCTGTATCCGTCGCTCCAGCAGCTGAAGGCCGCGTTCGATCCGCACAACCAGTTCAACCCGGGCAAGATCGCGACGCCGCCGGATCACACGATGCGGCTGCTGAAGATCGACGAAGTGCCGACGCGCGGCGACCACGACCGGCAGATCGACGAGCGCGTGTGGCAGAGCTACGGCACGGCGATGCACTGCAACGGCAACGGCGCGTGCTACAACTTCGATCCGGACGACGCGATGTGCCCGTCGTGGAAGGCGACGCGCGAACGCGTGCAGTCGCCGAAGGGGCGTGCGTCGCTGATGCGCGAATGGCTGCGCCTGCAAGGGCAGGCCGGCGTCGACGTCGTCGCGGCGGCGCGCGCACGGCAGCCGTTCCTGCGCGGCCTGGCCGCGCGCTGGCGCAACAGCCGCGCGGCACGCAACGGCGAGGCCGATTTCTCGCACGAGGTGTACGACGCAATGGCCGGCTGCCTCGCGTGCAAATCGTGCGCCGGGCAGTGCCCGGTCAAGGTCAACGTGCCCGAATTCCGCTCGCGGTTTCTCGAGCTGTATCACCAGCGCTACCTGCGGCCGGTGCGCGACTACCTGATCGGCTCGCTCGAATTCACGATGCCGTGGATGGCGCGCGTGCCCGCCCTGTACAACGGGCTGATGCGCGCCGGTTGGGTGCGCACGCTGCTCGAGCGGCACGTCGGCATGGTCGACAGCCCGCTCCTGAGCCGCTTCGATCTCGCGGCCGTGATCCGCGAATGGCGCGTGAAGCCGGCCGACCCGCGGGCGCTCGCCGCGCTGAGCGACGCGCAGCGCGCACGCAGCGTCGTCATCGTGCAGGACACGTTCACACGCTATTTCGATACCGAGCAGCTGGCGACGCTGATCGAGCTGGCGGCGCGCACGGGTTTTCAGGTGTGGCTCGCGCCGCTCGCGCCGAACGGCAAGGCGCTGCACGTGCAAGGCTTCTTGCTCGCGTTCGAGAAGGCGGCGATCCGCAATGCCGGGCAACTGGCGGCGCTGGCGCGCTCGGGTGTCGCGCTGGTCGGCCTCGATCCGGCGATGACGCTCACGTATCGGCAGGAATACCTGAAGGTGACGGGGCTCGCCGATGTGCCGAAGGTGGCGTTGCCGCAGGAATGGTTGCTGCAAGCGCTGCCGGAAGCGGACGCGGGCGGCGTGCCGCGCGTCGCCGGTTCTTACCGGTTGCTGCCGCACTGCACCGAGAAGACCAATGCACCCGACAGCGGCAAGCAATGGGCACAGGTGTTTGCACGACGCGGGCTGCGTTTGCAGGTGCAGGCAACCGGGTGCTGCGGGATGTCGGGCACCTACGGGCACGAAGCGCGCAATCTCGAGACGTCGAAGTCGATCTATGCGCAGTCGTGGGCGGCGCACGTCGATGCGGTGGATGTGGAGGGCGAGGCGCTGGCGACCGGCTATTCATGCCGCAGCCAGGTGAAGCGGATGTCTTCGAAGCAGGTGCGCCATCCGTTGCAGGCGCTGCTCGATCACGTGCGGGCGGCGGGAGGATGATCGGGCGTCGCGTGGCGCGGTGCCCGTGAGACGACTTCCGTTCCGGCGTTGAGCGGCAAGCGGCAAGCGGCAAGCGTTGAGCCGCTGTCGACGCATGCCTGCGCTCAGGCGTCGGTCTTCGTCGTTTTTCTGGAACGCGGCTTGTCCGCCGCAGGAAATACGCCGCCGCCGCGCGGCCGTTTCGGTTCGATCCGCATCTGCCGGATCACGCGCCGGAAATCGATCTCGTGCGCGGCCAGCGTGCCGATCAGTTTCGCGATGACCGCGAGGTGGGACGGGACGGTGCCCTTGCTCGAATAGTTCGTGATCGAACTTTCGTTCATCCGGATCAGGCGGGCGAACTCGCGCGCCGTCAACTGTGCCTTTCTCAACTCCTGTTGGAATTCCGCATACGCCATTGCGCACATGATGCTTCGTCTCCGTGAATCAGAAATCGGCCCGCGCGGCGCCGGCGCCGACGGGTGGCGTTCCCGTCGTGCCGGCGCCGCGGCGGGTTACATCTTCACCTGGTCGAGGAAGGTCTTCTTGCCGCTCTTGTAGCCGTAGATCGAGATGATCCCGTGCGTCAGGTCGCCCTTCGCATCGAAGGTCGTCGTGCCGATCACGCCGTCGTACTTCGTCGCCGGCATCGCCGCGAGGATCTTCGCCGGGTCGGTCGAGTTCGCGCGCTTCATCGCGTCCACAGCGATGTAGACCGCGTCATACGCGAACGGCGCATCGAACTTGATGCCCTGGTTGAAGCGCTTCTGGTACTTCGCGAGGAAGTCCGCGCCGCCGGGCATCTTCTCGAGCGCGGCGCCCGCCTGCGAGCACAGCACGTTGTCGGCCGCCGGGCCGGCCAGTTCGGCCAGCGAGTCGGTGCACACGCCGTCGCCCGACAGGATCTTCGCGCGCAGGCCGAGCTGCTTCGCCTGCTTCGCGAGCGGGCCGCCGGTGGCGTCCATGCCGCCGTACATGATCGCGTCCGGGTTCTCGCCCTTGACCTTCGTCAGGATCGCGCGGAAGTCGACGGCCTTGTCGTTGGTCGCGTCGTGCGACAGCACCTTCAGGCCGAGCGCCTTCGCCTTCTTCTCGAACTCGTTCGCGAGGCCCTGGCCGTATGCGGTCGAATCGTCGATCACCGCGACGCTCTTCACGCCCTTCGCCTGCGCGTAGCTCGCGAGCGCCGGGCCTTGCTGCGCGTCGGTCGCGACCACGCGGTACGTCGTCTTGAAGCCTTGCTGCGTGTAGGTCGGGTTCGTGGCCGACGGCGAGATCTGCACGATGCCCGCGTCGCTGTAGATCTTCGACGCCGGGATCGACGTGCCCGAGTTCAGGTGGCCGATCACGGCGACGACCTTGTCGTCGACGAGCTTCTGCGCAACCTGCGTGGCCTGGCGCGGGTCGGCCGCGTCATCCTGCGCATCGAGTTGCAGCGTGATCTTCTTGCCGCCGATCGTCAGGCCCTTTGCGTTGATTTCCTCGACCGCGAGGCGCGCGCCGTTCTCGTTGTCCTTGCCGAGGTGCGAGATGCCACCCGTCGTCGGTTCGACGCTGCCGATCTTGACGACCTGGTCGGCCATCGCGCCCGACGCGGCCGCGAATGCGGCGGCAGCCAGTGCGACGGTGATCAGGGGTTTGCAGCGCATGCCGACAGTGCTTCGTTCCATCTGCCATCTCCGATTTGAATGATCTTTCTATTGGACGTCTCGACCGTCCGACGGCGAGGCCGGGGCGATCGGATGAGTCTCCATACCCGTCATGGGTTTCACTTGCATCGTGTCCTGCCCGTCGGCGTGATGCCCGGATGAGCGGCCCGGGGCCTGACAGCGCGCAATTCGTATGAATATATATGAAGCCGATTTTGCGCGCTGCAGCGAATCGCGTCACGGGGCCGGCGCGGCAAGGCCGGCGCCCGAAATCCGAAAGCGCCGGATGCCGGAAATCGTGCGCCGCGGCACGCGATGGATTGCGATTCGCTGTCGACGGCCTTACGGCCGCATCCATTATTCGGCCGGCGGCCGGGGCGAAGCCATGGACACTGATGCGCGGTCAATCCGGAACTGTTCGGTCGATTTGTCTGCACAGTTTGGAACGTTGTGATTGCGCGTCCGGTTGAGCTGCCG
Source organism: Burkholderia sp. ZZQ-2 (assembly GCF_050768715.1). NCBI lineage: Bacteria > Pseudomonadati > Pseudomonadota > Betaproteobacteria > Burkholderiales > Burkholderiaceae > Burkholderia > Burkholderia sp. ZZQ-2. The sequence goes on from NZ_LDVA01000291.1 coordinate 25,778, forward strand.
GGTTTCATCGGGATCGATGCCCCTATTGATGCAACTAACGGTCGAGCCCCGGCGGCGCTGGCGAACTGGCGCGAGTCGGCAGCCCGCGCCATTCGATCGGCTTTGCAGATGTCGGGGTTCATCCGACCGGCTCGCTTGACGAGCGTCGGGCCGACTGTGCCGGCCCGATGCGGCGTTGCGCCTAAGCGCGTCCGCGCAACGCCACGAAGATCACGCCGGCGATCGCCAGCAGGCCGCCGCACACCGTCTCGATCCCGGGCCGCTCGCCCGTCAGCGCCATCGACAGGGCCGTCGCGACCGCCGGCGTCAGATAGAGGAAGTTGGCGGCGCGCGCCGCGCCGAAGTAGCCGAGTGCGAAGGTCCAGGTCGCGTAACCCAGCGCGGCCGGGAATATGCCGAGCATCAGGACGGCCAGCGTCGTGTCGCGCGATCCGCTCTCCAGCGCCCCGAGCGCGCCGGGCAGCCACGGCGTGAGCAGCAGCGCGCCGGCCAGCAGCGTGTAAGCGGTGCAGGCCAGCGCGCCGTATACCGGAATCAGCCGCCGCTGCAGCACGAAATAGCTGGCCGAACACAGGGCCGCGCCGAGAATCAGCGTGCTGCCCGCGCCGAGGACGAGGCCGCCCGGCTGCCCGCGCGCGATTACCGCGATGCCGGCGAGGCTGACGAGCGAGCCGAGCCAGCCCCAGCGATTGAAGCGCTCGCCGAGAAACACGGCGGCCAGCAGGGCCGTGAAGATCGGCAGGGTGTTCACGATGAAGCTCGCCGCGCCGGCGGACACGGTTTGCTCGCCGGTATTGAGCAGCGCGTTGTACAGCGCGATGCCGAGAAAGCCGCACAGCAGGAAGCGCAGCGCATCGCTTCGGGTCGGCACGCGCGGCCGCCGCGCCACCAGCCACGCGACGATCAGCACGGCCGCGGTGGCGAAGCGTGCCGCCGCGAGCTGAAGCGGGGTCAGGCCATGCAGGCCGATCCGGATGAACGGGAAAGCGGACGCCCACGAAACGATCGTGAAGGCGACCGCGCCGGCCGCGACCAGCGGCTGCCGCGCAGCGCGCGACGACGGTGTGGAGAGTGTGTTCATGCGGCGATGATGCGGCGTCGCGAGATGTTAAGCTAGCGCACAGATCAGCATCCGGATATGAAGATGATTCACAGCTCGAGCCGGCGGCCGGTCGGCGCTTCAGCCCGCGCGAAACAGCGCGCGGCGGCGTTGCCCGCCGCGACGCCGACGCCGGCGCCGGGTTCGCGGCCGCCGCTCGCGAGCCTGGAGACGGTGTGCACGGTCGCGCGCGAGGGTTCGTTCCTGGCCGCCGCCGACGTCTCCGGCGTGACGCACGGCGCGATCAGCCGGCGGGTGGCCGCCGTTGAAAACTGGCTCGGCCTGAAGTTGTTCGAACGTCATGCGCGCGGCGTGCGCCTGACGCCGGACGGGCAGCGCTTCGTCGGCCGGATCGAACAGGCGTTCGCGATCATCGACAGTGCGGCCGATCAGTGGCGTTCGCCGCGTGCGCCGCGACTGGTCAGGATGAGCGTGGTGCCGGCATTCGCGCAGCTGTGGCTGTTCGAGCGGCAGCATGCGCTCGAGAGCGAGGCGCCCGCGTTGCAGATCGAACTCGGCATCGATCTTCGCAACGTGGATATCGCCGGCGGCGAAGCGGACCTGTCGATCCGGTACGGGCGCGGCAACTGGCGCCAGCTCGAAACCCGTGCGTTCATGCCGGAGCGGCTCTATCCGGTCGCGCATCCGCGGCTCGCCGCGCAACTGGCTGCGGAGCGCCGCCGGCGCGGCGATGCCGCGTTGCTCGACATGCCGTTGCTGCACGATTCCGATGTGACCGGCTGGCGCACGTGGTTCGATGCCCTGGGCGTGCCGTTCAAGCCGCGCGCGCAGGACCGCCGGTTCGAGGATTACAACCTCGTGCTGGCCGCGGCCGAGGCTGGGCTCGGCGTGGCGCTGGCGCGCGTACCGCTTGCCGACGCCTATCTCAAGCGCAGCGAACTCGTGCGCGTGAGCCGCCACGAGGTCGATTCGGTGCTCCGGTATTACTTCGTGCACGCGAAGGGGGAGAATCGGCCGGAGGTGCTGGCGTTGATGGAGCGGATGCGGGCGGCGGTGGCGGCAGGCACCTGATCGAAATGGAAATGGTCGTGGCGACCCGCCACGGCGGGCCGGCTGCTGCGAAGGACGCGGTGCGCGATTCGAGGCACTAGGCCGGCAGCGCCGGATCGACGACAATGCGTCCGCGAAAAACGATGAGGTGGAGAGATGAACGAAAATCGAAAATGTATGCATCCGTGCGGGTGCAAGCGAGGTCAACAATGAACAGGCCGGACAAATCGTCGAAAGCGCGTGCAGCGCTCGACCAGCTGTTTTCGGGCATGGCGCCCACGGACGAGACGCGCGCGTCGCGTCCCGGCAATCCGTTCGAAGCGAACGCAAACGAGGCATCCGCCGGCACGGGCGTGCGCGGCGGTATCGAAGTCACGCTGTCGACCCGGATTCAGCTGCGCGGTTATCCGAATGCGGACGCATTCATGAAGCGCATGGCCGAAGCGTGGGGGCTGGATTGGGGGATGTACGACAGCGTCAAGGCCATCGCGACGCTGCCCGCCGGATGGCGAGCGCGCCGGCTTCCGGAAGTCACGCAGATCGTCGACGGGCACGACGTGCTGCGCGCGGAGAGCAGCCTGCAGGGCGGCGAGATGTCGTACCTGAAAGTGCATCCGCGGTACTACATCGACGCACGCAAGGGGTTCGGCTGGGGCAAGTCGTCGAAGGCGTCCGACGATCCGGATCTCGACGGCCCCGACTGGAACTGCTTCGTGGTCGATCGCGAGAAGTCCGTCGAAGTGCATGAATTGACGACCTCGTCGCTGAAAGCCGACATGGACAACGCACGGGCGACGTTGCTGAAATGGCTGGACGAAAACTATCCGAAGCATCGCGATCCGTTCGCTTACTGGACGGATTGCGAACGGGCGTCGTGATGTGGCTTGGCTGCCCGGTTCGGCATCGCGGGCACATGCTGCCCGACCGGCGCCGGAGCGGGGGCGGCACACGCTGCTTCGATTCCTCGGCCGGTTGCGCCGGGGGCGCCAATTGAAACGCGCCAGTGTCGTCCCGATTCTCTGGGCGGCATTCGCCGCGGCGGTCGGCTCGACCGTCGTCGAGCTGCTGCTCTGGCCGATCGCCGGCGATGATGCGATCGGGAACCTGCTGCGCGACGCACGCCTTACGGCCGCCATCGCGATGGGGCGACGCGTGCTCGACGCGTCCGCCGGCTTCGATCCGCTGGTCATGGCGGTGGCGACCCTCGTGCATATGGTGCTGTCGCTGGTCTATGCGGCCGTGCTGGTGAAAACGATCCGCACCCTGTCGTTCGCGGCCGCGCTACTCGCAGGCGGCGCGTTCGGCCTCATCCTGTACGGCGTCAACCTGTACGCCTTCACAGCGATCTTCCCGTGGTTCGTTCCGGTTCGTGGTGCGATCACGCTGGTGGCCCATCTGGTATTCGGGATCAGCGCGGCGGCGGCCTACCGCTTCGCGAGGCGCTAGGCCGGCGCCAGCCGCCAGCCGCGGCATCGACTGTCGAAGGTTCCCGCGTTGATCAATCGCACCAGACCCCTGGAATAAGCACGCGCGCCGCATCGTTTATCCGGCAGGAGACCCTGTACGTAGCGGCGGCGCGTTACCGCCGCGTGGTGAATCGTGCGTGAGCGATTCGATGTGTCGGGCACCGCCAACGGTGCCCGCGATCTAGCGGTCGGGGGCAATCAGGAGCCGATCATGGGCAACTTGTTTCGAGCCGGGATAGGTATCGTCTGTCTCGGCTGTTCCGCGGCGGTCTTCGCGCAAACGTACGACGATCTGGCGGGCGACACGGCCAACTGCCGTGCAGTCGTCGCGCGAGCGAACATCGACGGCACGGACCAGCAAATCGTCGGGCGTGCGTGCCTGCAGGACGACGGCACATGGCAGTTCGTGCAGAGTCCCGATGGTAGTGTTTTATGGTATCCGGCGGTGGACTACCCGTATGCCGACCTGGGGTACTGGGGGCCGCCGCTTTTCATCGGCGCGGGCGTGGGCTTCGTCTTCATCGATCGTTTCCACCACTTCCACCATTTCCACCATTTCGATCCGGTCGTTCACGTCAACGGGATCGAACATCGCCGCTTCGGCGTGCCGACCGGTGCCGGTTTTCACCATGGCGCGTTCCCGGTCGGCGCGCATCGCGAATTCGGCGGAATGCATGGGTTCGGCGGCATGGGCGGGGCGGGGGGCATGCGGCGACATTAGGCTCGCATTTCCGGCTTGATCGTGCGCCTTCTTCCAGCTGCGTCAGGCATGGGGGCGCTTACAGGATCGACGCGAGTCTCGGCACCCGGAGCAGGAGGCCGGCAATCAGGTAGCACGTGACGCAAGCGACACCGCCGGTCACGGCGAATTTCAGGAACGGGGACACCGGCACGGTTCGCCATACGAGGGCGATACCCACCAGCACCGGGGGATGGATGATGTAGATCGTGTACGCGCGCCGGGACAGCGACTGCCATGCGCCCGTCAGTCGATCGAAGCGCCGCTGGAAACGGCTGGCAAGAAACAGGCTCGTTCCCCACGCGACCAGCGGCTCCCAGAATGCGTAGATCACCTCCTGCGGGTGGCCGCGCAATGCAGGAACGTGCTTGGCGAGCAGGTAAGCGACCGGCAGGACAGGGAGTGCCAGCAGTGCGATGCGCCACCACAGTCTGACCTGCCGTGCCGGCAGATGCTCGATCCAGTGCACGCGCGCGGTCCGGTACCCGGCTGCGTACAACACGACGTAGCTCGCGAAGTAGCCGAGCTGTAGCCCCCATACGTTGATACCTACCGGCCATCGGGACCGCAACGCCAGTGCCGCGATACCCGTGAGCAACGCCGCGGCGGCCAACGTCCTGTCGGACGGAAAGGGGTTCCGGTCGGGGCGGTTCGTATCGCGCGCCACGGTGCGCCGGAAGGCGATGTGCCAGAGTGCTGCAGCTGCGCTGAACATCAGCAGCGCCTCGGCGAACCACATCGGGCCGTTCTCGAACGTGCCTTTCCGCCACAGGCGACCCAGCGTATCCGCGAACGGGTGGCCTCCGCCCGATTGCGCCAGGGCGATCGTTGCCGGGCCGATCACGAAGCCGTACACCAGCAGAGGCAGGCCGAGCCTGATGAACCGGTCGGCGAGGAAACGGGCGGCGCCCTTTCGATCGATGGATGGCGACGTGTAATAGCCGGCCAGGAAAAAGAACAGGCCCATGAAAAAGGCCTGGTTGATCGCGCAGAAGAGCGTCAGCAGTGCGGATTCCACGGACGGGCGGGCAGCCACCTCGTGGTAGTACCACCCGCCGAGCGCGCCGTACGTGATCGCGCAGTGGTGAAAGACCACCAGCAACGTCAGGCACGCGCGCAACGCGTCGAGGCCGGCGTTTCGATGGACGGCTGCCGCCGTGTCCTGCCGAGAAGCGAAGTCGACCGGGACGTCCTGAGCGCTCATCACGTTGCCTGCGTGGTTGGTCAGCGATGACCCGCCTGGCGACGATCCTGGTCGCGACGACGCATGCGAATCCGGCGGGCGTACAGGTCGGCACCCTACACCGTTGTTCTTACAACCATCCAACAAGCCGCCCCGCCGTTGGCGCGGCGCCCGCTCAGTCGAGCTTGCCGCGCAGGTCGTCGAACGGAATCATCACGTGCGTGCGATACGCGGGCCGCGCTTTCAGCCGTTCGTACCACGCTTGCACGTGCGGCAGGTCCGGCCGGGCGATGTCGAGCTCGAAATAACGATACAGATGCGTGCCGGCCGCGATGTCGGCGAGCGTGAGCGTGTCGCCCGCGAGAAACGGTTGCCCGGCCAGCACCGCATCGAGCGTCCGGAAGTATTGCGCGCACTGCGCGATGCTTTGCTCGACGCGCGCCGTGTCGCGCTGCTCGGGCGGCGTCCGGTAGAAGCCCCGGAACACGCCGTTCAGGAACGTCGGCTGCAGCGTGGTTTGCGACCAGTCCATCCAGCGGTCGGCGCGCGACTGTTCGGCCGGATCGTCGCGCCAGAAACCGGGGCGCCCGTAACGCGCGGCGAGGTAGCGCAGGATGCTGTGCGATTCCCAGACGACCGTGCCGCCGTCGTCGATCACGGGCACGCGCCCGTGCGGGTTCATCGCGAGAAAACCGGGCGTGTCGAGCACGCCGAACTGCCCGCCGGCCGGCACGTGCCGATGCTCAAGCGCGAGCTCGTCGACGAGCCACATCACCTTCTGGACGTTGAATGCATTGCGGCGCCCCCATACGGTCAGCATGCCGGCCTCCTTGTGTCGTGCGGAACATGAACGCGGACAGTGTAAACGCCGCAGGCGCGCACCGCGGTGCGCGCCTGCCGGCTGTCGTCCGTCGCTGTCGTCGCCTGGCGGCGACGCGATCAGAACTTGTGGCGAATCCCGACGATCGCGAGTTCCTGCGTATCGGTGCCGGAGTTCACGCCGTACGAGCCGACCGACGCGGCGGCCTTCACGACCGCACCGTTCGCGTTGAGCGTGTTGCCGCTCGCCTTCTGGTAGCCGAACAGCGCATACAGGTCGGTGCGCTTCGACAGCGCGTAGTCCGCGCCGAGGTTGACCTGGTTGTAGTGCGCGGAAGACGGGCCCGTCAGCGACGTGTAGTTGTAGCCGACACCCGCGCGCAGCGCCGGCGAGAACTGCCAGTTGAAGAACGCGGAGCCGTTGTTGAACTTCGCGTTCTGGCTGAACGCCGACAGCGTGTCCGCGCCGTACTGCGTATTCGAATACGCGAGGCCGAAGGTGGCGGGCCCGGCCACGTACTGGCCGGCCACACGCACGATCTGGATCGACTTCGCGCTCGAGAAGCCCTGGTTGATCACGGTGTTGAACAGCGTGTCCGAGCTGCTCGACCACGTGCGCACGCCGTTCGCGACCGAGGAGCCGCCGTTCGCGTAGAAGAAGCCGGCGCCGAGCGACAGCGGGCCGTTCGCGTAGCTTGCGCCGAAGCTGTACGTACGGCCGCTGCCGGTGGCGCCCGCGACGCCGCCGAAGCCGTACAGGCCCTCGAACTGGAAGCCCGAGATCAGCGGGCTCGTGTATTTCACCGAGTTGCTGACGCGCAGGCTGTTGTCGTAGTTGTCGAGGTCGCCCGGCGTCGCGAACACGCCGCCGAAGTAGTTGTCCTGCGTGAGGCCCTGCACGAGGTCGACGACCGGATCGTACTGGCGGCCGAGCGTGACGGTACCGTACGTGCTGCTTGCGAGGCCGACGACGGCCTTGCGGCCGAATTCGCGTCCGCCCTGGCCGAGTGCGCCCGTGCCGATGTTGAAGCCGTTTTCGAGCTGGAACAGCGCGGCCAGGCCGCCGCCGAGATCCTCGGTGCCGCGCAGCCCCCAGCGGCTGCCCGACAGGTTGCCGCTGCTGAACTTGACGAGGCTCGACGCGTTGCTGCCGTTCGCGTTCTGCGCGTTGTGGACATAGGCGATGCCCGCATCGGCGATGCCGTACAGCGTGACGCTGCTTTGCGCGTGGGCGCCGGCGGCGAAGAGCGCGGCCGGCAGCGCGAGCAGTGCGAATGAACGGACTGGTTTCATTGTTGGATTCCCCGTTGGTCGATTGGTCTGACGAGTCGGTGAACGATACGGACAGCACATCGTCGAGGGAACCAATAAATTGTCGGATCGTTATGAGGCGGCGCGGAGATGGATGCGCGCGCAACCGGCCGGCGGCCGGTGCATGGGGACGTTATGCGTCATACGCTGGATGAACGATGCACACATGTGCATCGCGCGCGCTGCATCGCGACGTCGGCTGCAGGGCGTTCACTGTGCGCGCGATCCTGCGCGCGGGTCAGTGGTGTTGGTTGCCGGCTCCGAACAGGCGCGGCTGCGCGGCGTTCAACGCGTCGTCCGCTTCCGGCTGCCACGGGAAAACTCCGTCGCGGTCGGGCCACAGCAACTGGACGCACGGGAACGCGTCGTTGCCGTAGAACCAGCGGTTCCAGCCGAGATGGGCTTCGTAGTGCGTCTTCTCGACCGGCATCAGCAGCGCGTTTGCGTTGCCGAAGACGGAATCCGTGACCTCGCCGACCGGCGGCGGCGTGCCGGCTGCGACCATCCGGTAGATGTCCCACAGCACGTCATGGACGATGCGCGCCGGCATCGAGAACACGATGAGTTCCGGAAAACCGTGGTTGACCCACAGCCCGGTCGTGAAAGAAAACCCGGGTGCGTCCCCTTCCGCGAACACTTCCGTGCGGAACCACCCGTGCTGACGAATCCGCTGCACGAATCGCTGCTCGTCTTCCTCGAGCACCGCATCGGGCGCGTCGAGCGCGGTGGCGATATCCGGTCGCGTGGTCATGCGGGGCTCCTTGGATCTGCGTCGGGCGACGGGAAGCCGGGGGCTGGTATCCCGCCGGCGGGAATGCGACCGTGGCCGAACCGGCCGGCGATCGCCGTGCGCCATGTTGCCACAGCGGTCCCGCCTACTGCTCCGCCTTCTCCACCTCCGCCGTTTCGCCGAGGAACCCGCCGCTCTGGTGCGCCCACAGCGCCGCATAGATGCCGCCGGCCTGCAGCAGTTGCTGGTGCGTGCCTTCCTCGACGATGCGCCCTTCGTCGAGCACGATCAGCCGGTCCATCGCCGCGATGGTCGACAGCCGGTGCGCGATCGCGATCACCGTCTTGCCGCTCATCAGGCCGTCGAGGCTGCGCTGGATCGCGACTTCGACCTCGGAATCGAGCGCGCTGGTCGCTTCGTCGAGCACGAGGATCGGCGCGTCCTTGAGCATCACGCGCGCGATCGCGACGCGCTGCCGCTGGCCGCCCGACAGCTTCACGCCGCGTTCGCCGACCTCGACGTCGTAGCCGCTGCGGCCGTGGCGGTCGCGCAGTCGGTCGATGAATTCGGACGCCTCCGCGCGCACGGCCGCATCGTGCATCTCGCGCTCGGTGGCGTCGGGGCGCCCGTACAGGATGTTCTCGCGCATCGTCCGGTGCAGCAGCGACGTATCCTGCGTGACCATCCCGATCGCGCCGCGCAGGCTGTCCTGCGTGACGTGCGCGATGTCCTGCCCGTCGATCCGGATCGTGCCGCCGCCCACGTCGTAGAAGCGCAGCAGCAGGTTCACGAGCGTCGACTTGCCGGCACCCGAGCGGCCGATCAGGCCGATCCGCTCGCCGGGCCGGATCGTCAGGTTCAACCCGTCGAACACGGCACGGTCGTTGTCCTCGTGCGCGAACTGCACGTTGTCGAACACGATCCCGCCGCGCTGCACCGCGAGCGGCTTCGCATCGGGCGCGTCGACCACGCTGCGCACCTTCGTCAGCGTATTGATGCCGTCCTGGATCGTGCCGACGTTCTCGAACAGCTCGGTCATTTCCCACATGATCCAGTGCGAATAACTCGACAGGCGCAGCGCCATCGCGATCACCGCCGCGACGACGCCCGCGCTCGCCTCGCCGTGCATCCACAGATACAGCGCGAGGCCGGTCGAGCCGACCAGCAGCAGCGTCGACAGCAGGTGATTGACGATCTCGAACGCGCTGACGAGGCGCATCTGCGCGTCGCCGGTCGCCTTGAACGCTTCCATCGCGCGCCGCGCGTGGTCGGCTTCCCGCCGCGTGTGCGAGAACAGCTTCACGGTCGTGATGTTCGAATACGCGTCGGTGATGCGGCCCGTCATCAGCGCGCGCGCATCGGCCTGGCGGCTGCCGACGGCGCCCAGGCGCGGCACGAAGAACGCGCATGCCGCGCCGTAGCCGAGCGCCCACAGCGCGAGCGGGATCATCAGCCGCCAGTCGAAGCTGGCCGCGAGCGCGAGGATGCCGATCAGGTACGCGGCGACGCCGATCACGACGTCGACCGACATGAACAGCGCATCGCGCACCGCGAGCGCGGTCTGCATGATCTTGGTCGTCACGCGGCCCGCGAATTCGTTCGCGTAGAACGACAGGCTCTGGTCGAGCATCAGCCGGTGAAACAGCCAGCGCAGCCGCATCGGGAAGTTGATCGCGAGCACCTGGTGCTTGACCATCGTATGCAGCGCGATCAGCAATGCGCTGCCGGCGAGGATCGCCGCGAAACCGGTGAGCGTGCCGAAGTGCCGGCCGCCGAAATCCGCCGGCGTCGCGGACGCGAGCCAGTCGACCACGCGGCCCATCATCGCGAACAGCGCGGCTTCGTACGCGGCCAGCGCGGCCGACGTCAACGCGATCAGCAGGATCCAGCTGCGCGCGCCTTTCGTGCACGCCCAGACGAACGAGAAGAATCCCCTCGGCGGCGTGACGGGATCTTCGAGCGGGAAAGTCGGCAGGCGCCGTTCAAACCACGAAAACATTGAAACCTCTCCTTGATGCGGCCACGCCTGCCGGCGCGGCCGTATTGCCTGTTTCAGGTGCGGCGCCTTCGCTGCGCCGCGGTACTGCACACGTGTTCACTGCGACCGGATCCACGCCTCGATCGGGGCGAGCGTGCCGGGCGCATACGCATGGCGGCCGAGCGCCATGTACAGCCATGTCTTCCACGTCGGCCAGTCGGACTCGAGCTGGTAGTCGAACCAGCCGGCGCGCAGCAACCCATGCGTCGCACCGGGCACGACCACCACGCGCCGGTCGGGCCGGTTCGCGAAGGCATGCGTGTAGGCATTCGCCTCGTCGACCGGATCGACATTGCGGTCCTGCGCGCCCCACACGGCCAGCACGGGCCCCTGCATCGTCGCGAGCGCCTGCGACGAATCCTCCAGGTAATTGCGTGCGATGAAGCCGAAGCGGCGCGGCTCGATGTCGGGGCGCCGGTGCGGATCGGCGGGTATGTCCGTCCGGCCGAAGATTTCGTCGTTGTCGCGTCGCTCGGCGGCCAGTGTCGCATCGATTCGATCCGGCTGCAGGCCCGTTGCCTGGAGCTGCTGCCGCGTCAGGTAGGTGCCTTGCCGGCGCCAGCTGACGGCGCCGCCGACGATCACCGAGAACGCCGGTCGCACCGCATTCGCGACGCGCGGCACGACCCAGCCGCCTTGCGAGAAGCCGAGCAGGCCGATCTTGTGCGCGGGGCCGACGACGGCGCGCACGCGCGCCATCGCGGCGAGCGTTTCGTTCGCACGATCCTGCATCGATTGCGCGAGCCAGTCGCCGCCGCTGCGGCCGGTGCCTTGCTTGTCCCATGCGAACACGCCGATGCCGGCGTCGAGCAGGCTGTTGACGAGCGGCAGCATCGCGTCGTCGGAGAAGCGGGTGCGCGGCCCGTCACCGTGCACGAGCAGTACGATCGGCGCGCCGGGCGCATGGGCCGGCAGCGCGAGCGTGCCGACGAGGTCGGCGCCGTTGGTGTGGAAAGTGAGCGACGACACGTTCGCGCTCTTCAGCTCGAAGTCGGCGAGGCCGCGCAGCACGAGGGCACCGGCCGCGACGAGCACGAACAGGGCGAGCGCGATGCCGGCAATGACGATTCGTTTCAAGAGGCCCTCGGTGCAGTGGTGTGAGCGGATGTCGCAGGCGGCATGTGCGTGGGCACGCTGCCTTGACGCCTGCAGGACGTCGCCACGATAATAGATCGATTAATCAGTCTAATAAAGATTCGAGTCATCGTCGAGTACGGAGTGCCTGTTGAGAAAGATCGATCCTGAAAGAGTGGAAGCGAAGCGGCGCCAGATCCTGGATGCCGCGATCGACTGTTTTGCGCGCGACGGTTTCCATGCGACGTCCACGGCCGCGATCTGCAAGGCAGCCGGCATGAGCCCCGGCAACCTGTTCCACTATTTCCCGACGAAGGCGGCGATCATCGAGGCAGTCGCGCAGGACGACCAGCGCGAGATGGCCGAACTGTTCGCGCGGTACGCGGACGCCGACGACGCGCTGGCCGCGATCGAGGAGATCGCACTGACGTTGATGGAACTGTCGAGCGATCCCGTCTATGCGCGCATCTGCGTCGAGACCGCGGCGGAGGCGACGCGCAATCCGGATGTCGCCGCGCTGTTCGCGGCGAACGAGGCGCAGGTGAAAGGGCGGATGGTCGCGCTGATCAAGCGCGGTGTGGCGCAAGGGAAGATCGACGCAAGCCTGAAGCCCGATCTTGTCGCGACATGGCTGCTCGCGCTCGCGGAAGGCGCGGTCGGGCGCGTGGTGTTCGAGCCGGGGTTCAAGCCGCGCGCGCACCGGGCGATGTTGCGGACGATCATTCAGCGGATGTTGAAGCCGCAGTGAGGATCGCGGATCAGGCTTGACGCCCGCCCGGTTCGGGCGCAATGCGCTGCACCGAACCGGATGCGGGCATCCCGCGGCCATTGGCCGGCGAGCACGGACAAGGCGTTCGGTGCACTACGCATTGCGCCCTTAAAAAAGTTCTTGACTGTCTATCTATGAGTAGATAAAGTTCGCTCCATGGAAACGAAACCGACCGTCCGCGAACAGATTCTCGACCATGCGACCACGCTGATGATGCTGCGCGGTTACAACGGCTTCAGCTATCGAGACCTGTCCGACCTGGTGGGCGTGAAGACGTCGAGCATCCACTACTACTTCCCGTCGAAGGACGACCTCGTGCTGGAAGCGGTGGCGGCGTATAGCGACGAAGTCCTCTCGGCCATGCGGGCGATCGATCCGGCGTTGCCGGCCGACGTGAAGCTGAGCCTGTACACGAAGATGTTCGGCCGGACGCTCGGCGACGGCAACCTGATCTGCCTGTGCGGAATGCTCGCGGCCGACATCGAAACGTTGCCGGAGAATGTGCGGCAGGCGGTGCAGGCGTTCTTCAAGGCCAACGAAAGCTGGCTGGCGGAATTGTTGAAGCAGGGTGCGCGGGAAGGCACGCTGCAGTTCAGCGGCGAGCCCGAGACGGCCGCGCGCACGTTGTACGCGGCGTTCCAGGGCAGTGTGCTGGCCAGCCGGCTGTTTCACACACGGGCGCGCCTCGAAGATGTCGAGGCCGTCTGGAAAAAACGGTCCTGACGGAGCGCGCATGCAGTGAGGCGGTTCGCCGCCTTTTTATTGAATCTCACTGTCTATCTATAGGTAGATAGAGTTCTGGCGCAGATGGCTTGACCATCTGCATTTTTTGGGGATGTTTGTCTATCTATGAGTAGATAAACAAGTGCGATGCGAGCAGCACGGCTGTCGGCACGCGGTCCCCGGTTCGAAGGCTGTTTCATTCATTTGCTGAAAAGGAGTCTGTCATGTCGATCGAAAAAGTGCTGTACCGCGCCCATGCAAAAGCCACCGGTGGCCGTGACGGCCGTGCCACGGTGCCCGAGAGCAACCTCGACCTGAAACTGACCACGCCGCGCGAGCTCGGCGGCGCGGGCGGCGCAGGCGCGAACCCCGAGCAACTGTTCGCCGCCGGCTACAGCGCGTGCTTCATCGGCGCGATGAAGTTCGTCGCGGCCCGCGACAAGATCGCGATGCCCGCGGACGCTTCCATCGAAGGCAGCGTCGGCATCGGCGCGATCCCGAACGGCTTCGGCATCGAAGTCGAACTGACGATCTCGCTGCCGGGCCTCGATCGCGACATCGCGCAAACGCTGATCGACCGCGCGCACCTCGTGTGCCCGTATTCGAACGCGACGCGCGGCAACATCGACGTCACGCTCACGCTTGCCTGATCAGTCGCACTGCGAATCATCCATCGTCATTTACGCCTGAAGCCAAGGAACACCATCATGAAGATCGTCAAGCCGCTGCTGATCGCTGCCGCCGTCGCCGCAGTACTGTCCGCCTCGACCACCGCATTCGCCGCCGGTGCCGATACCGTCCGCCCCGATGCGACGACGAGCACTTTCCTCGCCGCGCTGAACGGCCAGAAGGGCCCGGGCCTCGAAACGCTGAGCCCCGCGAAGGCGCGCCAGGTGCTGGTCGACGCGCAGAACGGCACGAAGGTCGACCTGTCGGGGATCGACGTGTCGAACCGCACGATCGAACAGGACGGCCTGTCCGTACCGGTCACGATCGTCCGCCCGCAAGGCGCGACGGGCACGCTGCCGGTGTTCGTGTTCATTCACGGCGGCGGCTGGGTGCTCGGCGATTTTCCGACGCATGAACGCCTCGTTCGCGATCTCGTCGTGCAATCGGGGGCCGTCGCGGTGTTCGTGAACTACACGCCGTCGCCGGAAGCGCATTACCCGGTCGCGATCAACCAGGCGTATGCGGCGACGAAGTGGGTGGCCGCGCACGGCGCGGAGATCGGCGTCGACGGCAGCCGCCTCGCGGTGGTCGGCAACAGCGTCGGCGGAAACATGGCGGCCGTGGTGGCGCTGATGGCGAAGGACAAGGGGGGCCCCGCGATCCGCTTCCAGGGGCTGATGTGGCCGGTCACGGACCACAACTTCAACACGGGTTCGTACAACGCGTATCAGCAAGGGCACTTCCTGACGCGGCCGATGATGAAGTGGTTCTGGGATGCCTATACGAAGAACGAAGCGCAACGCAACGAGATCTACGCGTCGCCGCTGCGCGCAAGCACCGCGCAGTTGAAGGGCCTGCCGCCCGCGCTGATCCAGGTCGCGCAGTTCGACGTGCTGCGTGACGAGGGCGAAGCGTACGGCCGCAAGCTCGACGCGGCCGGCGTCGATGCGACGACCACGCGCTACGACGGCACGATCCATGATTTCGGTTTGCTGAACGCGCTGGCCGGCGACGCGCCGACGAAGGCCGCGACGAAGGCGATGGCGAATGAACTCGCGACGCGACTGAAGTAAGCGACGGGTTCGCACTCGCGCTGCCCGTGAGGCGGGGCAGCGCGAGTGCGCATGACGACGAGGCGGGCGCATGCCCGCCTTTGTTGCGTGCGGCGCGTGAACCGGGCGAACGTGTCGGCCTGCAACCCGCACGCCCCGATCGCCCGCGATTTTTCGTCCCGGTTCGGCAGCACGAGCTCCGGCGCGAATCGCGCCGCATCGTCGGCTTCGCGTGGTGCTTCACGGCGTGCCCGTGACCACCCGCATCGTTGGCCCCGGCGCCCGCGAGGCCCCGCGCCGCGGGCATTGTTGGTACGATCGCGCGTATCGTCCACGCCGGCGCCGCAAGCCGCCGGCCATCGGTCGCGCGGCCGTACGACAGCGCGGCCCCGTTCGGGAGAAGCGTTTCATGCTGCAGGCGTTCGCGGTCTTGCTGACCTTCCAGTGTCTCGGGGAAGGCGTGTCCTACCTGTTCGGCCTGCCGGTGCCGGGCCCCGTGATCGGCATGCTGCTGCTGTTCGGCTTCGTGATGCTGCGCCCGCAGGTGGCCGACACGATCGAGCCAACCGCGCTCGAGCTGTTGCGCCACCTGTCGCTGCTGTTCGTGCCGGCCGGCGTCGGCATCATGGTGTCGGCCGACCGCGTGCGCGGCGATGCGCTCGCGGTCGTCGTCGCGCTGGCCGTCAGCACCACGCTCGCGATCGCCGTGACGGCGCTCGTCACGCGTGCGCTGCTGCGGCGCCAGCGGCGCGCGGGCGATGCGGTGGAGGGCACGCAATGACGGCCTTCCCGAAACTCGGCGCGATCTGGGTCTATCTCGCCGCGAGCCCGCTGCTGGGCCTGACCATCACGCTGATCGCGTATCTGTTCGCGCAGGCCGTCTATGCGCGGGCGCGCTTCAACCCGCTCGCGAACCCGGTGCTGATCGCGGTTGCGCTGATCGTCGTGCTGCTGACGATCACGCACACGCCGTACCCGACGTATTTCGAAGGCGCGCAGTTCGTCCACTTCCTGCTCGGCCCCGCGACCGTCGCGCTCGCGTTGCCGCTGTACCGCCAGTGGTCGAAGCTGCGCCGCGCCGCGGTGCCGCTGCTGGTCGGCCTGCTCGCGGGCTCGCTGACCGCGATCGTGTCGGCGGTCGGCATCGCGGCGCTGTTCGGGGCGTCGCACCAGACGATCGCGTCGCTCGCGCCGAAATCGGCGACGACGCCGATCGCGATGGCCGTCGCGGCGGAAATCGGCGGGATTCCGTCGCTCACCGCCGTGCTCGTGATCTCGACCGGGATCTTCGGGGCCGTGTGCGCGCGCGGGATCCTCAACGCCCTGCGCGTCGACGAACCGGCCGTGCGCGGGTTCGCGCTCGGCGTCGCGTCGCACGGGATCGGCACCGCGCGCGCGTTCCAGGTCAGCGAGGAGGCCGGCGCGTTCGCCGGGCTCGGGATGGGATTGAACGGCGTGCTCACCGCCTTCGTCGTGCCGGTCCTGCTGCCGGTGCTGTCGCGCTGGATCTGAGCGCCGGCCGGGCCAGGCCGGGTTATCGGTTTCCCTGATGGCGCGGGCGACGCGCCGGAACGACGGCGTACGCGGTGCCCACGTATCGTTGCCGTTATCGGGAGAATTCAGGAACGCACAAGGACAAGTACATACTGTTCGGCTAACGTTGCATCGGCGCCGTTGTCGCAAGCGGTCGTGTGCGCGCCGGTGTTCTATCCACAATCAACAATCGACAAGGAGGTCCGGCCATGAAGAAGTCTCGCGTGGTTTCGGTGGCAGTGGCAGTAACGGCGTCGTTCGGTCTGCTGTTGGCAGCCGCGCCGGCGGCATACGCGCAGGATCCGGCGTCCGCGCCGACGCAGAAGCAGATCGACAAGGCGCAGAAGAAGGCGGCCCGCAAGGCCGCCCGGGCGCGTCACGCGTCGGACCTGAAGGCGATCGGCACGGGCAGCGGCTACCGGCTGACCAACGACCAGAGCAACTACCCGCAGAACGCCGCGCAGAAGGCGCCCGCGACGAAGGCGGCGCCCGCTGCTCCGGCGTCGGGCCAGTAACAACGGCCGGGCCTGGGCACAGCGCACACGGCGCCGGGTCGACCGGCGCCGTGTGCGCGTGTGCGGGGCCGCGAAGGCGGCCTGTTACGACGCGAGCTTGCTGGCGAGTTCCGCGACGTGCTTGCCTTGATAGCGCGCGATGTCGAGCTCGTTCGCGCTCGGCTGGCGGCTGCCGTCCGCGCCCGCGAGCGTGGTGGCGCCGTACGGCGTGCCGCCGGTGATTTCGTTCATGTTGACGAGGCCGCTGCACGCATACGGCACGCCCACGATCACCATCCCGTGGTGCAGGAGCGTCGTGTGGAACGACGTGATCGTCGTTTCCTGGCCGCCGTGCTGCGTGCCGGTCGACGCGAACACGCTGCCGATCTTGCCGACGAGCGCGCCCTTCATCCACAGGCCGCCGGTCTGGTCGAGGAACGTGCGCATCTGGCCGGCCATGTTGCCGAAACGGGTCGGCGTGCCGAAGATGATCGCATCGTAGCCGGGGAGTTCGTCCACGGTCGCGACCGGCGCAGCCTGGTCGACCTTCACGCCGATCGCCCGGGCCTGGTCGACGGGAATCGTTTCCGGCACGCGCTTGAGCGTGACCTCGACGCCGGGCACCGATTTCGCGCCTTCCGCGATGTGCTGCGCCATCGTTTCGACGTGCCCGTAGGACGAGTAATAAAGAACGAGTACCTTGGCCATGTTGCGAATCTCCGATTAAAAGGGCCCCGCGTTCAGCGGGGCCCGGTTTCCCGAACGGGCTTTATGCCCACTCGGCCGTTACTTCGACCGGACGCAGGTCGAACACCAGCACTTCGGCATCCTTCCCGTCGGCGAACGTCAGCGTCCGTTCGTCGCGGATGCGTACGCCGTCGCCTTCGCCGAGCGTCACGCCATTGACCGACACGCTGCCGCGTGCCACGTGCACGTACGCAAAGCGGTCCGGCGCCAGTTCCAGCGTCGCGCGTTCGGCGCCGTCGAACAAGCCCGCGTAAATCCGCGTGTCCTGCCGGATCTTCAGCGAACCGGCGTCGCCGTTCGGCGATACGACGAGGGCGAGCTTGCCGCGCTTGTCGTCTGCGGTGACATTCGTCTGCTGATAGCGCGGCTCGGCACCCTTCTCGGCCGGACCCACCCAGATCTGCAGGAAGTGGACCGGCAGTTCCGGCGAGTGGTTGAACTCGCTGTGGCGCACGCCCGTGCCCGCGCTCATCAGCTGCACGTCGCCCGGCACGATCACCGAGCCGGTACCCATCGAGTCCTTGTGTTCCAGCGCGCCGTCGAGCACGTACGACAGGATCTCCATGTCGCGGTGCGGGTGCGTGCCGAAGCCGCGGCCCGGCGCGACGCGGTCGTCATTGATCACCAGCAGGTCGGAGAAGCCGACTTGCTTCGGATCGTAGTAATTCGCGAACGAAAACGAATGACGGGAGCTGAGCCAGCCATGCTCCGCACGGCCACGTTGGTTTGCTGCACGGATTTCGATCATGATTTTTGTTCCTCAAGACGCCGGACCTCGGAAGTGGGACCGGCCGTTCGTTGAGGTGAATCTTAGGTCAATCGATTTGACAAATAAATGGCTGTAGAGATAATGACTGTCGCTATGGAGTGGACAATATGGAAATCAACGACCTGAGGATCTTCGTCGCGACGGTCGATGCGGGCAGCTTCACGGCGGCGGCCGATCAACTGATGCTGTCCAAGCAGTTCGTCAGCCGGCGCACGATGGCGCTGGAGGCGTCGCTCGGCGTGCGGCTGTTGCACCGGAACACGCGCAACCTCGCGGTGACCGAATCGGGGCAGGAGTTCTATGCGCGCGCGCAGCGGATCCTCGCGGAAATCGCCGACGCCGAGCAGGCGATGTCGGTGCGCAGCACCGAGTTGCACGGGTCGCTGAAAATCAGCGCGCCGCTGTCGTTCGGGATCACGCACGTGTCGCCGCTGATCGCCGAGTTCCTGTCCGCGCACCCGGCCGTGCGGCTGAACCTCGACCTGACCGACCGGCGCGTCGACCTGATCGGCGAGGGCTTCGATCTCGTGCTGCGGATCGGCTCGCTCGAGGATTCGACGTTGATCGCCCGCCCGCTGGGCGCGTGGCGGATGGTCGCGTGCGCGAGCCCCGCCTATCTGAAGCGGCAGGGCACGCCGCAGACGCCGGCGGATCTCGCCGGCCACACGTGCCTGCTGTACGGGCGCGAGCGGCGCATCGGCTGGGAATTCCGCGTCGACGGCGCGGCGCGCACGTTCGACGTGCAGGGGCCGCTCGTCGCGAACAACGGCGAAGTGGTGCGCGACGCGGCGATCGCGGGGCTCGGCATCGCGCTGCTGCCGCACTTCATCGTCGGCGCGGCGCTCGACAGCGGCGCGCTCGTGCCGGTGCTCGACGCGTATGCGCCGTCGCCGATCACGCTCAACGCGGTGTTCCCGCAGCATCGGGAGGGATTCGTCACGCTGCGCACGTTCATCGGGTTTCTCGCGGAACGGCTCGGGGAGGCTGCGCCCGCGGCGAAGGGCGGGGCGGGCCGGGCACGGTAGCGGGCCGGTTTGCGGGGAATGGAGGCTTTATTCTCCGCAAGATTTGCAGAGAATATTGAACCGTGCGGTGAATCGGTGGGATAATCTCCGCATCATGAGCGGAGATTACACCTTCATCTGGGCGTCGGCCGACTGGCCCGCATGGCGCTTCGACCTGCCTGCACTGGCAACGCCACTCGCCGACGTCAGCCGTGCGCAAGGCATGCTGGCCGGGCGGCTGGCGGACGTCGGCCTGGCGCTGCGCGACGAGGCCAGCCTGGCCGCGCTGACGGAGGACGTCGTCAAGACCAGCGCGATCGAGGGCGAAAGCCTGAACGTGGCATCGGTGCGGTCGTCGATCGCGCGTCGGCTCGGCGTCGATATCGGCGCGCTGGCGCCGGTCGACCGCCACGTCGAGGGCGTCGTCGACATGGTGCTCGACGCGACCACCCATGCGGCGGCGCCGGTCACCGAAGCCCGTCTGTTCGGGTGGCATGCGGCGCTGTTCCCGACCGGCTACTCGGGGATGTCGCGGATCACGGTCGGTGGCTGGCGCACGGATGCGACCGGGCCGATGCAGGTCGTGTCCGGGCCGATCGGCCGGCAGCGCGTGCATTTCGAGGCGCCGCCCGCCGCGCGCCTCGCCGACGAAACCGGGCGCTTTCTCGCCTGGCTCAATGCCGCGCCGGTCGAGCCCCTGCTGATCCGGGCCGGCCTGGCCCACCTGTGGTTCGTCACGCTCCATCCGTTCGACGACGGCAACGGCCGCATTGCACGTGCGCTCGGGGATCTGGTCCTGGCGCGTGCCGACCGCAGTCCGCAACGCTTCTATAGCCTGTCGGCGCAAATCCAGCGCGAGCGCAATGCGTATTACGACGTGCTGGAGCGTACGCAGCGCGGTTCGCTCGATGTCACGGAATGGCTCGCGTGGTTCCTGACCGCGCTCGGCCGGGCCATCGATCACGCGCATGCGACGCTCGATGCCGTTCTGGTCAAGGCGCGCTTCTGGCAACGATGTGCCGGCGTCGCGATGAACGAGCGTCAGGCCAAGGTCATGAATCGCCTGCTCGACGGCTTCGAGGGGAAGTTGACGAGCACCAAGTGGGCGGCGCTCGCGAAGTGCTCGCAGGATACGGCGCTGCGTGACATCACTGAACTCGTCGAGCGGGGCGTGCTGCAACGCTCGTCGTCCGGCGGCCGGAGCACGAGTTACGAGCTGGTGCCGTTCGACGGCTGACCGCCGTATTGCGTCGGCCCGCGGATCGGGAAGGCCGGCAGGCGCCACAACGCGATCACGCCGTGCGGCCTGTGAAGGGGCACCATGCGAGCCGCGGGCTCGAACTGATCGTTGCGTGCGCATCGATCCTGTCGGTCGATGCCGCCGCGGAAGCCGCATTGTGCGACGGCATCATGCAATGCAGCGAGGCCGCCGCGACGGTTGCGCCGACATCGAACGTCGATTGATCGGCGTCGCGCATTCGGGTTAGGCTTCGGCGAGCAACGGCATGCGCTCCATGCCGGGCCGGGCGTTTTTACCTCGAATGCCGCGTGCAGGTAGCTTCTACAGGCGCGCGATCCAGCGACGATCCAAGCCGATGATCCTCCAGAACCGATCGAATGCTCGCGGGAAAACCGCGATTTCCGCCGGCGATGCATTGCACATCAGTGTGCGATCCGTCGCGGCGGCCGCGCTGCTGACGCTGTTGCCGGCCGCCGCGCACGCGGCCGGCTTCGACTGCGCGAAGGCCGCTTCGCCAACCGAGAAGACGATCTGCGCGGATGCCGCGCTGTCGAAGCTCGACGGCGACCTCGCGGCGGCGTGGAAGCAGGCACTCGCGAAAGGCGGCGACACGGCCGCGCTGAAGGCCGCGCAGATGAAGTGGCTCAAGCAGCGCGACCGGTGCGGCGCCGACGAATCGTGCCTCGGCGACCGCTACCGCGAACGGCTCGCGAGCCTGAACGGCAGGCCGCTGGCCGCCGATCGCTGGCAGCAGACGTGGTACATGAAGAGCGCCAACCCGTCGTTCGGTGGCGTGCTGACGTTCACCGGCACGCCGCCGCGACTGCATTTCGAGCTGGCCGGCAACAATGGCGCGAATACGGGCGGGCTCGACGGCGACATCGTGCTGCACGGCGACGTCGGCACCTACCGCAAGGACAAGTGCCGGCTCGAGTTCGAACGGAAGGGCGGACGCGTCGGCATCACGCAACACGGCGCGGATTCCGACTGCGGGGCCGGCATGGGTGTCTTCTACGGCGGCGAGTACTTGACTGCGTCGCAGTTCCAGGCCGCGCCGGCGGCCGACCTGCTAAGCCTCGAGGTCGTCGCCGACCCGACGCAGAACGCGACCGCGCACAAGCTGCTCGGCGCCGATTACCAGACGCTCGTCGACACCGCCAATTACAGCACCGACGAAAAGGATCTCGACGGGCTGAACGCGCACGTGACGTCGTACTGGGTGCGCGGCATCGCGACGACGAACGCCGCGATCGTGATGCGCCGCGGCAACGATCTGTGGATCGGGCTGCTCGTGTTCGACGCGCAGAGCAACGTCCGGATGCGCTATTACTCGAACGTGTCCGCGTGGAAGAAAACCGTGCCGAAGACGATCCAGGCGTGGCACGACAATCTCGACAAGACGCTGCCGGTCGACGTGATGCAGTGACGAGCGGGCCGGGCAGCCGAAGCCGCCCGCCACGGCTTCATTTCTTTTCCGCTGCGCGCGCGTGAGCCGGTGGTGCAGCCGATCCCCGCGTACGCAATTCGGGCAGGACGGCATGACCGGGCCCCGTCGCGCCGTTCTCGAGCGCGTCGAGCAAGGCCTGTGCGGCCTGGCGCCCGATCGCGTCGGTGTCGACCCACATCGTCGTCAGCGGCGGCTGGATTTCGCGCGCGAGCGCGACGTCGTCGAACCCGGTGATCGACAATTGCGCGGGCACGTCGATGCCGAGCGCCTGCGCCTCGAGCAGCGCGCCCAGCGCGAGCGCGTCGTTCCCGCAGATCACAGCTGTCGGCCGCGTCGCCGCATCGCTGTTCGCGATCGCGCGCAGGCTCGCCCGCCCGAAGGCGATCGTGGCCGCGCCCTCGTGCTGATGGACGGGGCGCACCGCGAGCCCGCGCGCGGCGAGCGTGTCGTGAATACCGCGCAGGCGGGCCTGCACGCGGTCGTTGTCGGTCGACGGCTGCATGATGATCGCGAAATCGCGATGGCCGAGATCGAGCAGGTGGGTGGTGAGCCGCGCGAATGCCGCGCGGTTGTCGAAACCGATGCAGCAGTGCGGGCTGTCGTCGCGATACGCATAAGTGACGACGTACGGCACGCGGTGCATCGCAAGGAGTTCGAACAGTTCCGGCGGATACGCTTCGCCGACCAGCGACACGGCCTCCACGCCGCGCGACAGCATCGCGCGCACCTGGGCCAGCGCCTGCGCGGGATCGTAATTCGAGCAGCCGAGGAACAGCGTGATGCCGTGCTCGGCCATGACCGTCTGCATGCCCGCGACCTGCGACGCGAACACCTGGTCGTCGAGTGTCGGAATGATCGCGCCCGTGATGTGGGTGCGCGTGGACGCGAGCGCGCGGCCCGCCGCATTCGGAATCCAGTTCAGCGCGCGCGCCGCGTCGCGCACGCGCTGCTGCACGTCGGCCGATACCTTGCCGGGATCGTTGTATACACGCGAGACGGTCGCGGTCGATACGCCGGCCAGCTTCGCGACATCGCCGAGCACCGAGCGGCCGCTGCCGCGGCGCGCCCGGGGCGCGCCGGCGCGGGACGGAGGCGTGCTCATCGGCCGGCTCCCGGTGGGGCGGCAGTGACGGCGCCCCGCGTTGTCAAATGCGTCATTGTTTACCCTCGATTCGTGGTGGCGCCGCTTGCATTCCCGCTCGACCCTGTGAGAATGTAAGCGCTATCTTGGCGTGCTTCCGCATTATGTCAGACACATATTCTATCCATATCGTGAGATTTTCATCGACGACGGCCGATTCGGCCATTTTGTTCGCCGCGAATGTAAGCGATTACATTGCAAAATGAGCGATATCCTTTCACCGCGCATCGCCGTCGTCGGCAGCGTGAACATCGACCTCGTGACGCGCGCGCCGCGCCTGCCGGTGCCGGGCGAGACGCTGCTCGGCACGGACTTCCAGACCGTCCATGGCGGCAAGGGGGCGAACCAGGCGGTCGCGGCCGCGCGGCTGGGCGCGTCGGTCGCGATGATCGGCTGCGTCGGCGACGACGCGTTCGGTGCGCGCCTGCACGATGCGCTGGCGGCCGAACGCATCGACGTGACGCACCTGGGCCGGATCGGCGGCACGGCGACCGGGGTGGCCACGATCACGGTCGGCGCGGGCGGCGCGAACAGCATCGTCGTCGTGCCCGGCGCGAATGCGCGCCTCGATGCCGACCGGATCGACGCGGCGCGCGATGCGATCGCCGAGGCCGCGCTGCTCGTCTGCCAGCTCGAAGTGCCGGTTGCCGCCGTCGCGCGCGCCATTGCCTGTGCATCCGCGCACCACACGCCGGTGCTGCTCAACCCCGCGCCCGCGCAGCCGCTGTTCGACGCGCTGCTGGCACGGGTCGACTACCTCGTCGTCAACGAAACCGAAGCCGAATCGCTGACCGGCATCGCCGTCGGCGACGACGCATCGGCCGTGCGCGCCGCCGATGCGCTGTGCGCGAAGGGCGTCGGCAACGTGCTGGTGACGCTCGGCGCGCGCGGCGTCTGCTGGCGCGGCGGCGCCGGTAACGGCCGCCTGCGGGCGATGACGGTGGCCGCCGTCGATACGACCGCGGCCGGCGACACGTTCGTCGGCGGGTTCGCGGCCGCCCGCGCGGGCGGCGCGTCGATGGACGACGCGATCGGCTTCGGCCAGCGCGCCGCCGCGATCAGCGTGACGCGCCACGGCGCGCAGACCTCGATTCCGACGCGCGAGGAAGTGGCGCGCCTCGAACCCTGAATGCCGCATCAGACGGACAGGCCGGAACCGGCCGATACCAGTGACATGGAGACAACCGCAATGAACGAAACCCCGACCGTCCCGCCCGCACCGCCGCGTATCCGGCGCGGGCAACGCATCGCGCTCGCGCTGTTGATGGCGAGCGGCATCGTCAACTACCTCGATCGCGGCACGCTGGCCGTCGCGAGCGCGGCGATCCGCGGCGATCTCGGCTTGTCGCTCGCGCAGATGGGGCTGCTGCTGTCGGCCTTCTCGTGGAGCTATGCGCTGTGCCAGTTTCCGGTCGGCGGGCTCGTCGACCGCATCGGGCCGCGCCGGCTGCTCGGCGTCGGGTTGATCGTCTGGTCGTTCGCGCAGGCGGCGGGCGGCATCGTGTCGACTTTCGGCTGGTTCATCGTCGCGCGCATCGTGCTCGGCATCGGCGAGGCGCCGCAATTCCCGTCGGCCGCGCGGGTGGTGAGCAACTGGTTTCCGCTGCGCGCGCGCGGCACGCCGACCGGGATCTTCAACGCCGCGTCGCCGCTCGGCACCGCGCTCGCGCCGTTGCTGCTGTCGATCCTCGTCGCGTCGTTCCACTGGCGCTGGGCGTTCATCGCGACGGGGGCGCTCGGCCTCGTCGTCGCCGTCGTCTGGTTCGCGCTCTATCGCGATCCGGTGCGCGCGCAACTGTCCGCCGCCGAGCGCAACTACCTCGATGCCGACGCGCAAAGCGTGGCCGCGACACCGAAACTGACGTTCGTCGAATGGCGCAGCCTGTTCTCGCACGGCACGACCTGGGGGATGCTGATCGGTTACTTCGGATCCGTGTACCTGAACTGGGTCTACCTGACCTGGCTGCCGGGCTACCTGACGATGGAACGCCACATGAGCCTGATCCGGACGGGCTTCGCCGCGTCGGTGCCGTTCCTGTGCGGGTTCGTCGGCTCGCTGGTGGCCGGCTGGGTGTCGGACCTGATTACGCGCCGCAGCCGCTCGCCGGTCGTGAGCCGGCGCAATGCGGTGGTGGTCGCGATGCTCGGGATGGTCGTCTTCACGATCCCGGCCGCGCTCGTGCAGAGCAACACGGTGGCGCTCGCCTGCATCTCGGTCGTGATCTTTCTCGCGAACGCGGCGTCGGCCTGCTCGTGGGCGCTCGCGACGGCGGCCGCGCCGCCGAGCCGCGTCGCGTCGCTCGGCGCGATCCAGAATTTCGGCGGCTTCGTCGGCGGTGCGCTTGCGCCGATCCTGACGGGCATCATTGCGCAGAAATGGTCGTTCGTGCCGGCGCTGCTGACCGCCGCGGCGATCGCGTTCGCGGGTGCGATCGCCTATCTGCTGCTGGTGCGCAAGCCGATTCCCGAGCAGGCCGCGAACGCCGCGCCCGGGCCGTTGCCCGCGTGAGCCTACCCCCCGCATTCACTGAAGCAAGGAGAAACAGATGCAACAGCAGCAAGCGAACGTGACCATCGAAGGGATCGTCCCGGTGATGCTGACGCCGTTCGACGATGCCGGCGCGATCGACTACGCAGGGCTCGAGCGGCTGATCGAGTGGTATCTCGCGCACGGCGCGGATGCATTGTTCGCGGTCGCGCAATCGAGCGAGATGCAGTTCCTGAGTCTGGCCGAACGCGCGGAGCTCGCGCGCTTCGTGGTCGAGCGGGTGGCCGGGCGCGTGCCCGTCGTCGCGTCCGGGCACATCAGCGACGATCTCGACGCGCAGGCCGCGGAGCTGTGCGCGGCGGCCGAATCGGGCGCGCAGGGCGTCGTGCTCGTGACCAACCGCCTCGATCCGCAGCGCCAGGGCAGTGCCGCGTTGCTCGACCACCTTCACCGGCTGCTTGCGCGATTGCCGTCGGACCTGCCGCTCGGGCTGTACGAATGTCCGGCGCCTTACCGGCGGCTGCTGTCGGATGACGAACTGCGCGCGTGCATCGACACGGGCCGGTTCGTGATGCTCAAGGACGTGAGCTGCGACCTGGAAACGGTGAAGCGGCGGGTCGCGCTCGCCGAGGGCTCGCCGCTGAAGATCCTCAACGCGAATGCCGCGATCGCGCGGGATGCGATGAAGGCGGGTTCCGCCGGCTTCAACGGCGTGTTCACCAACTTTCATCCGGATCTGTACCGGTGGTTGCGCACGCAAGGGGATGCGCATCCCGAACTGGCCGACGAGCTTTCGACGTTCCTGGTCGTCTCGGCGGTGTCGGAGGCACTCGGGTACCCGGCGCTCGCGAAGCTCTATCACCAGCGGATCGGCACCTTCGCGTCGATCCGCTGCCGTGCGATCGACTACGACGTGCGTGAACGATTCTGGGCACTCGATGCGGTGCTCGACAAGATCGTGGCCGGCACCGAGCATTTCCGTCGTCGGATCGCTGCGCAATAGAGCGCGTGGTGTGTCGTCCGTGTTCTGTGGTGCGCGACGGCATCGCGTGCCGTGCAGGCGGATGCTCGCGCGTGGGGGCGCAGGGCGGCGCACGGTGGCTGCAAGCACGGTCGGTTTGTCGCGATGCGTTGCGTTGTGTACGCGTCGCGACAAGCGGTGTTGGTGGCGTCTCCGCGATCGCCGATGATGTGAACCCGGCGCGTGCTCGGCCCCAACGTATGGCGCGGCGAATCCATCGGCGTTTCTATGCTGTCGAGGGCGGCAAGGGTACCTGTCGCGGCGGGGCCGCTGCATTCGTCGACGGTCAGCGTTGCCCGTCGTCATGAATGACGATGGGCTGTCGATACGGCACCGACGCGCGGTCTGACCTTCATCCATTTCATCGCACTATCCTGCCCGCGAGCCTCAAGCCTCAAGCCTCAAGCCTCAAGCCTCAAGCGCCGGTGCCGGTGCCGGTGCCGGTGCCGGTGCCGGTGCCAAGCCAAGCCACAACCGCGCCGCCGCCGCTCGTCCGTCCGACGCGTTGCGTCCCGCGATCCGCCGCCGACGGCTGACCGGTGCATGTTCACGTCGGGCGACAAAAGCACACAAATCTGATCATCCCCCCTCATCGTTTCTTGTAACGATTCGTAATATCGCGCCGCCGAGCGCTTTTCCCGACGAACCGTTGAATCCGCATCCGCTTCCCATGCAACACGTCACGACGACAAGCCAGCCACCGATCCTGGCGGCACCGGTAGATCCCATGCTGCACGGCGTGATCGATGAGGTCGTCCACCGGAGCGTGTCGGAAGCGACGACGCGCAGCGGCTACATGCGATGTGCCGACTACGCGATCGTCGGCGCGCAGGTGCTGACGCTGCTGACCGGCAAGCCGTACCGGCCGTTCGCGGGTGGGGAGGTGCTGGATTTCGGCGGCGGCAACCTGTATGCGCTGTGCACGACGCGCGAGCGGCGCCGCACCGCGCGGCACCTGTCGCAGCTCGCGAGGTATCACTGCTGGATCGAGGCGCGTCATGACGATATCGGCGGCCGTGCGCGCAAGGAAATCGTCGATTTCACGCTGCGCCACGACGAGACCGTGGCGAGCCATCTGGGGATGCCGTACGCACGTGCGTACCAGGCGTATTTCTGGGGATGGGACGACGAGCACGCGGTACCGGCCGAACTGCACGGTCATCCGGTCTTCGCGAAACAGGGCCCCGTGTGGCGCTGGGCGGAGCGTGAATGCACGTCGCTGCTGCGCGCATACGAGCGCGAACGGCCAGGCCATTTCGGGCGTCAGGTGTCGCGTGCGATCGATTTGTTTGCCGATCGCGTCGAAGGTCTCGGCTGACGGCACGGCCTGCCGTGATGGAGCGAACCGCGGAAGGGCGCCCGGCGCATGCTTGCGCACCGCCGGCGTCTGCGTGATGTGCCCAGGCGGGACGCCGTGCGCGGCGGCGCGAGCCGGTCGATCCATTGACCGGCCGCCGCCGCGATCATCCGGCGGCCCGGGCGCGCATTACTTGTTCGCCAGCGTGCCGCTGCTGTTGGCGCCGCCGAACAGCCGCGTCAGGTATTGCGTGTTCGAGTTCATCTTGGCCATCAGCGTATTGAGCGCCGTGAACTGCGCCTGATACTGCTTGGTCAATTGCGCGGCGTAGTCGGCCAGATCCGTCTGCTGCTGCGTGACGCGCTTCAGGTTGGCACTCAGCGCGTTCGTGCGCACTTCGATCATCCCGCCTTTTTTCGTGAAGGGCGCGATCTGGTCGGTCAGTTGCTTGCCCATCCCGTTCGTCGAGTTGAACAGGCGCGCGACCCCTGACGGGTTGTTGGACAGCGCACTGTCGAGCTTCGCGCTGTCGGCCTTCAGCGTGCCGTCCTTCTCGAGCGAGATGCCGATCGCCATCAGGTTCGTGTGTCCGTTGCCGTTCTCGTTCACGACACCGCGCGCGACGATCGACGCGAGCGAGTTGCGGATCGTGTTCAGCGTCGAATCGCCGATCAGCGCACCCTGTGAACTCGCCCCTTCCGTGTAGCTCGACAGCGCGCCCATCGTCTTGACGACGGTGTTGTAGAGACTCACGAAGTTCGTGATCGTGGCCGCCTGCGACTTCGTATCGGTGCTGACCGTCAGCGTCTGCGTGTCGGTCGCGTTGACCGCGGCCGCCGACAGGTTCAGCGTGACGCCGCTCAGCACGCCCGACACCGTGTTGCTCGCGCTGGTCGACGCGATGCCGTTGAGCGTGAACTTCGCGTCCTGCGCGACGGCGCTTTGCCGCCACGCGGCCGCGCTGTTCGCCGATTCGATCTTCGACGCGCCGCCCGTCGTGTCGGCCGTCGACGTGACGCCGAGGTTCGACAGCCCGTTGTCGTTGGCCACGTTGCCGACCGCGACGCTGATCGCGTTCGCCGAGCCCGTTTTCGTCGACGCGAGCACGAGGTGCGCGCCGTCGGTGCCGTTGATCACGGTCGCGCTGATCCCCGGGTTGTTCGCCGCGGAGTTGATCGCGGCCGCGATGCCCGACAGCGTGTTGTTCGTGCCGGTGACGTCGACCTTGAACGACTGGCTGCCGAGCGACAGCGTCAGCGTGCCGGTGCCGAGCGCCTTGCTCCCGTCGAAGCCCGACGAAGCCAGCGCCTGCGCGGTCGCGGTCTGCGTGACGCCGATCGTGTAGGTGCCGGCCACCGCGCCCGCGCCCGCCGTCGCGGTCAGGCCCTTGCCGCTCGCGACCGCGGTGAAAGTCGACTGCAGCCCGCCATTCGACAGCGAGGCGAGGCCCGCCTCGAGCGCACCCAGTGCCGACGACAGCGCGCCGAATGCGGAAATCTGCGTCGTGCCGGTGGTCTGCGACGCGGCGAGCGCCGCGGCCCGGCCGGCGGTTTTCGCGTTCACCAGCGTCTTGACGAGCGTGCCGACGTCCATCGACGGATTACCGGTCGAGCCGTTGATGATCGATTGCGCCGCCTGTTGCAACAGGCTGTTCGTGTTCGCGCCGCTGGTCACGGGCGTGTTCGTTGCCATGGGTGGTCTCCGGTTGAATAACGATCCCGTGACGAGCGGCTGCCGGGTCGGCCTGCGGCGCTTCGAAGGCAGGGCGCGTCCGGCGCGACGCGTTCCCGGGGTTCACGGGAGTGTCGGGAAAACGTAAGGACGTGCGCTATCGTATATTTAAATCGGTATTACTTGGTAATTTTTTGTAATGCATGTTGAGAAAAATGCAGACGGGAACGGGGTGTTTGAGTGAGGACTAAAGGTCTGCGATTTTTTGCCGTAAACACACCGTTTTGGCTGTATTTATTCAAGGATTTTTCACGGTGTTGAAAACTGGCAAAGGGCGAGAATGATTGGTCAAGGTTTTGCGCTGATTCTGCTAAACATCGGATCGATCGACGGTGTGTGGAAAGGGTGTTTCCTGGTCGATGACGGGCTGAAATCCTTGTCTGACGGACGACATGCGTCACCGGCGATTCCAGTCCGCCTGCCCGCGAAACGTTTTCGCATTGCGGATGTTCGTTTCCGGGCCATGAGATTTTTTATGAAACAGAATGCCCGGTCGATTGCAATGCGGGTCGAGTTGCGGGAATCAAGTCGGCCTTTGTGAATCGATATTGAACCCGCCGTTTAATGACAGGTTCGATATGCGCGGTTGTGACCGATTTGTGTCAATTGAAGCCGAAAATATAGATTGAATCAGGTGGCCTGAAAGAAGCGGGGCGTTTCCGTGTTCCGGAAACATGCGGCGGGTTGATTTGCACTGCCTGCCGACCTTTGCCTGTCGGCGTGTTTGCCTTCGATTGTCCACTTGAACGGGACAGCGAATCCTTCTTTGGCGGATTGATGATTCTTGGCGAGACAGTAGACTGCACCCGTGCTTCGCCAGAACCGATCGGAAGCGCGCCGGGAACGGCGCAACCCGACGGATTCTTCGGCGGCGAGCCCTCCGGCCTGCTGTCCGATCGTGCGAGGAGTGATTCGGCGCCTCCCGGCACCGGATGCATCAAACCGTCAATTCAAGGGTGATATTGCTATGCGTTACGTTTCGCTGGAGTCGAAGAAGGACGAGCTGCTGCTGGCGGCTCGCGTGCTGTTGATGATCCTGTTCGTGCTGTTCGGCTGGCAGAAGCTGAGCGGCTTCTCGGGCACCGTCGCGTACATGGCGTCGACGGGGAACCCGGCGCCCGAACTGGCCGCGGTGATCGCGGTGGCGGTCGAGCTGGTCGGCGGCCTGCTGATCGCGGCCGGCTTCTATACGCGTCCGCTCGCACTGGTGTTCGCCGCCTATACGCTCGCGACCGCGCTGATCGGCCATCGCTACTGGGCGCTGCAGGGGATGGAGCAATACGTGGCGATGATCAACTTCTACAAGAATGTGAGCATCATCGGCGGGCTGCTGTTGCTCGCACTGACCGGGCCGGGGCGGTATTCGCTCGACCGGAAGTAAGGCGGGGCGGCGGTTCCGTTCGGCTCGGAGCCCGGTGCACGAAAGTGCGCCGGGTTTTGTTTTTGTGGGCGGGGCGTGACGTGTGGCGCGTGCGGCGTGGGTGCTGCGGTGCCAAACGAACAGGTTCCGGACATGATTGCGCGTGCACAGTGACGCTGTTCACGCCGCGGCGTCTCGCAGAAATCGTCTGCTTCAGGACATTGCCGACGGAGAACGACGACTATCCGCGGTTTACCGAGGCATGGTTCGAGACGCTGTACCCGCACTACTTGCGCGCGTTTCCGTCATGTTCGATCGCGCACTTCGAGATGGACAGCGGCCGGGCGGCACAGATGTCGGCCGCCGTCACCCTGCCGCGTGGTACGCAGCTTGACAGCCGGCCACTGATCGACGGCGTCGTGAAGCTTGCGCGGAAGGCGGTGACGGCGTGGATTGCCGAGTCAAGATCAACGGCGTGCAGACGAACCAGTTTCAGTTGGGAGAATCGGAGAAGTCGATGACGGTCAAGGGACATGATCGGCCGTTGACGGCGGGCGAGATCGAGATGGCCCGGACCGTCTTCAAGGACAGCATCGATTACGACAAGGTGCGGGTGCATCGGGGGAGTTACTTCTGGTTCGACATGCAGCGCAAGAGAACCGCAGTTACCCCTGACGGGCACATGTATTTTCGCGACGAGGACTTTCTCGAGGACTTCTCCGCCGCGTCGGTGGCGGATGGCGACATGTCATGGTTCATGCACGAGATGACGCACGTCTGGCAATACCAGCTCGGATATTCGGTGCGCTGGCACGGGCTGACCGTCACCATTCGCGGCGAGCGTGCCTATCAGTACACCATCACGCCTCAGAACGTTTTTCACGACTACAACATGGAGCAGCAGGGAAATCTGGTCGCGGATTATTTCGCGATTCATGTGCTCAAGAAATACCAGGCGATCATTCACCGCGGATACGTCGGCGCGCCGGAAGAACTCGACTGGGTGCTCGCGCCGTTGCTGCGGGATCCGAAGAATACGGACAATTTGCCGAAGTAGCGGGACGGGCGCCGTCGCACGGTGGCGATGTTTGAATTCCTGATTGACTCGAGTGGTTTCGATGCCGCGATGAATGGATGCGAAGCGTGAGGGAAATTTTGCGAAGCAGTGCCGTGGCATGCCTATCGTGCTGGTTGTTTACCTCCTGTGCGGTTGCCACGTCGCACGGTCCGATTCGCCTGGACATCAGGCAGATCGACGGAAAACCGGCTGCTTGCCTGCCGGCAAGTGACGACACTGGTTCCGACCCGATCCAGATCCGCGGGGTCGATGTGACGAGACAAACCGGCCCGGTCAGTCCCGTTGTCACGTATTGGGCGCTGGAGGTTCCGGGGAGTGCGCCGCCGGTTTATCTGAAGCGAGGCGCGTGTCTCGTCTATGGCCAGACCGTGGCCGGTGCGGTTGTGCGTGCGGCGCCGAGGGCGCTGGACATCAACAAGTTCTACAGCATCTCGATCGTACCGGGAGGGGGCTATGGCCCGGTGTACAGCTCGGCGTTTTGCGTGATCAGGCAAGCGGGGGGCGGTGTCCGCATTGCGACGCCGGGGCAGGAAGGGAACCCGTGCGCGTCGGCAGGATACTGAGCGGCGCAGTGGGCTTCGCGTCGTGGCGTTCCGGTCGCGAATGACGGCGCGGACAAGGTTGGGCCGGGCGCCGCTTACGGGTTTCACCATGGTTATGTCGGGCCACCCAAGCGCTTGTTCGCATTCTTGTGCCGTTCCGGGAGGATTCAGGTAGTGCAGACAGGCTTTTGAAGCAGCGCGCCGGGCTTGCTCGCGGCGCTGTCGTGCCTGTCGGACGCAATGGCGACGTCGGTGGCGCCCGTCGAACTGGAGATCAGGCAGGTCGACGGGAATCCTGCAGCCTGCCTGTCCGCGAATGACGAGCGTGCCGGAAGCGTCATCCGGATCCGCTCGGCGGGTGTCGCCAGGCCGACCGGCGCCGCGAGTCCCGACGTGACGAGAAGACAGGCATGCAGCCGACGAGTGAGGGGAGTCGACATCGGTTGCCTGTTCTTGTATAGATTGGGGAATCCCCGTTCTCCTTTCACAGATGGCTACCGTGCCGCAATCGACCGTCCTTCTCATCGGCGCCGCCGGCCTCCTCGGCCGCGCAGTTGCCGCATCGCTGTCCCGCGAGTCTTCGTTAAACCTCGTCGCGACGATTCGCAACCCGCACGGCGCAGGCGCAAAACGCCTTGCGTTGCCGGCGGAAAACCTCGCCGAACTCGACGTCCTCGACGAGCCGGCCCTCGAACACCTCTTCGCCACCCGCCAGCCGGCCGCCGTGATCATCTGCGCGGCCGAACGCCGCCCGGACGTCTGCGAACGCGATCCTGACGGCGCACGCGCGATCAACGTCACCGCCCAGGCGCGCATCGGCGCGCTCGCCGCGCGACACGGCGCATGGACGCTCGGCATCTCCACCGACTACGTCTTCGACGGCAAGGCCGCTCCGTACCGCGAGGACGCCACCCCGAATCCGCTGAACATCTACGGCCGCACGAAGCTGGAAGGCGAGGCGGCGCTCCTCGCCGCGTCGCCGCTGTCGTGCGTGCTGCGCCTGCCGCTGCTGTACGGCCCGATCGTCGACTGGAGCGAATCGGCCGTCACGAGTCTCGTGCCGGCGATCGCCGCGTCCGCACGGCCGGGCGCCGACGCGGTCGGCATGGACGCCTGGGCGATCCGTTACCCGACGTATACGCCGGACGTCGCGGACGTCATCCGCGACCTGACATTGCGCCATCTCGCGGGTGCGTCGATCACGGGCATCCGTCACTGGTCGGGCGAGGAGCCGATGACGAAGTACGACATTGCGCAGCGGATCGCGGCCGCGCTCGGCATCGAAGCATCGCTCACGCGGATCGACCAGCCGACCGACGCGACGCCGCGTCCGTACGATTGCCATCTGGACGCATCGCGCGTACGCGCAGCCGGGATCGATCACGCGACGCCTTTCGATATCGCGCTGCGCGCCGTGCTGCGCGATGCGCCGCAGACGCTGTAGGATCGGGCGCCACGCCGCGGCCCGCGCCGCATGATCCGCAGCCGTCCATGGCGACAGCCGCGCGACGGAGGCGGCCCGCGCGCACCGGCCGGCCCACCATCGCCCACCCAGGAGCCCAGCCATGCAACTGAAATGGCTCGAAGACTTCGTCGAACTCGCGCGCACGCGCAGCTTCACCCGCGCGGCGGAGAACCGGTTCGTCACGCATCCGGCGTTCGGCCGCCGTATCCGGTCGCTCGAGGAGTGGGTCGGCGCGCGCCTGATCGCGCGCACGAAGCCGCTCGAACTGACGGCGGCGGGCACCGTGTTTCTCGATGCGGCATCGAACGCGCTCGACGTCCTGCACGGCGCCCGCACGCAACTCCAGGAAGCGTCGCCGGTGCTGGAGAACAACCTGCGAATCGCGACCGGCCGCACGCTCTCGGCCACCTTCTTCCCCGACTGGTACGACGAGACCGTTGCGCGCGCCGGTTTTTTTACGGCGACCGTGTCGACCGGCAGCGCGGAGGAAGCGATCCTGCAGCTCACGGCCGGCGACGCCGACATGCTGATCGTCTATTCGAGCCCGCATACGCGGCTGCTGATCGATCGCGACCGCTTCGACTGGCTGTCCGTCGCGCGCGAGGTGCTGGTGCCGGTCAGCGCGTTCGATGCGCGCGGCAGCGTGCGCTACCGGCTGCCGGCCGGGCAGGCGCCGGTGCCGTGGCTCGCGTTCGCGCGCACGCTGACCCTGCGCGCGGTGCTGGCACGCCATCTCGCCGAAATGCCCGGCCGCCCGACGCTGCGGCCCGTGTACCAGGCCGACTCGTACGAAGCGATCCTCGCGATGGCGCGCCGCGGGCTCGGCCTTGCGTGGCTGCCGCAGCGGCTCGTTGCCGACGACGTGCGGCGCGGCGAGCTCGCGATCGTCGGGGGCGCCGACTGGCAGATCGGCTTCGACATTGCGCTGTACCGGCGACGGAACGACCCGCACCCGGTACTGGACGCGATCTGGCGCACCGCGCCGGCCCGCGACGACGGCGCCGCGTAGCCTCCGCGGGCAGCGCCCGCGCGGCCTGCGCGCCGATCGGCACGATTGCGTGCCGAAACGGCACGAACGCCCGCCCCGCGTTGCCTACACTCCGCGCTTGACTGGCCCGAACGGCCGCCGGCAAAGCCGCGCGCCGTCTTTCAAAATCCTGACGGCCAGCATTACCGGAGGAGCAAAGGGATGACCCGCAATACACACGGCGCGACGCCGGCCCCGCACAACCCGTGGCGCGAGATCTGCGCCGCGAGCATCGGCAACGCGCTGGAGTTCTACGATCTGCTGATCTACGGTTACTTCGCGATCGTCATCGGCCAGTTGTTTTTCCCCACGCACGACGCGGCGACTTCGCTGCTGCTGTCGGTCGGCACGTTCGGCATTTCGTTCGTCACGCGTCCGCTCGGCTCGATCGTGCTCGGCAGCTACGCCGACCGCGCGGGCCGCAAGGCATCGCTGACGATGTCGATCGGGCTGATGATGCTCGGCACCGCGATGATCGCGTTCGCGCCGACGTATGCGCAGATCGGCATCGCGTCGCCGTTGCTGATCATCGTCGCGCGGATGCTGCAGGGTTTCTCGACGGGCGGCGAATTCGGCGCGGCGACCGCGTTCATGGTCGAGCAGGCCGATGCGAAGCGCCGCGGTTTCTTCGCGAGCTGGCAGATGTCAACGCAGGGGCTCGCGACGGTGCTCGCGGCCGGCGTATCGGCGCTGCTGAGCCTGCTGCTGACGACCGACCAGCTGCACACGTGGGGCTGGCGCGTCGCGTTTTCGGTCGGGCTGCTGATCGGCCCGGTCGGGCTCTACATTCGCCGCAACATCGACGAACCGGCCGATTTCCGCCGGCTGGGCGAGCAAGGGCGCGCGAAGTCGCCGCTGCGGGACGTGTTCGTGCGCGATCGCGCGAACATGCTGCTCGGCGCGGGGGTGGTCGCGACGGCCACGGCCTTCAACTACGTGCACAAGCTGTACATGCCGACGTACGCGGTCAAGCAGCTGCATATCCCGGCCACGTCGTCGTATCTCGGCGCGGTCGTCACGGGCGCGATGCTGATGGTCGCCGCGCCGGTCGTGGGGCATCTGTCGGACCGTTTCGGTCGCATCCGCGTGATGCTGATCGCGCTGATCCTGGTCGGCGTGACGACGTGGCCGCTGTTCGTCATGCTGAACCGCTATCCGACGGTCGAGACGCTGCTCGCGGTCCAGGCGCTGGTCGGCCTGTTGATCGCGGTGAGCCTCGCGCCGCTGCCGGCGCTGCTCGCCGACATCTTCCCGACGAGCACGCGCGGCACGGGCCTCGCGCTGTCGTACAACTTCTCGGTGACGCTGTTCGGCGGCTTCGCGCCGCTGATCGTGACCTGGCTGATCGACGCGACGCACAACAAGCTGGCGCCGAGTTTCTACGTGATGGCGACGGCCGTGCTCGGGATCACGTCGGTGATTTCGCTCGGCCGCCGGATGCGCGGCACGGCGGCCGCCGCCGCGCCATCGACACGCGCGACCGGGGCGTGACGCGCCGGCCGCAAACCCGATTCCGGCGCAGCCGGCACACGCAGGCCGTGCCTTTTCCGAACCTTGTTGAGCCTTTCCGACATGACCACGCTTGAAGCCATCCGCGCCGCCTTGCCGGCCTATCCGATCGAAGTGGCCTTCCCCGACATCTCGCGCTGGCGCGCGGGCAATACGGGCATCGACTATCTGCATACGTTCGACAGCGGCCGGCCCGGCAAGCACGTGATGATCCTCGCGCTGACGCACGGCAACGAAGTCAGCGGCGCGATCGCGGTGGATACGTTGCTGGCCGCGGGCCTGCAGCCGGTTGCGGGCCGGCTGTCGCTCGGCTTCGGCAACGTGGGCGCCTACGAGCACTTCAGTGCGGAGAACGCCGATGCGACGCGCTACCTCGACGAGGACATGAATCGCGTGTGGACGCCGGCCGCGCTCGACGGCACGCGCGACAGCCGCGAGCTCGCGCGTGCGCGCGCGATGCGTCCGCTGCTCGATACGGTCGACCTGCTGCTCGACATTCATTCGATGCACGAAGCGTCCGCGCCGCTGATGATGACCGGGCCGCTCGAGAAGGCGATCGCGCTGGCGGCCGCAATCGGCACGCCGGAGCACGTGATCATCGATCGCGGCCATGCGAACGGCACGCGGCTGCGCGACTACGGCGGCTTCGGCGACGCGGCGAGCGCGAAGAATGCGCTACTGATCGAGACGGGCCAGCACTTCGCCGCGAGCGCGCGTGACGTCGCGCTCGACAGCGCGGCGCGCTTCCTGCTGCATGCGGGCGTGGTCGCGCGTGACGACGTCGCGGCCTTCCTCACGCAGGCCGCGCCGGTGCGGCAGAAGTTCGTCGAGATCACGGAGCCGGTCGTCGCGCGTTCGATGGATTTCCGGTTCTCGCAACCGTTCACGGGGCTCGAGGTGATCGGGAAGGCCGGCACCGAAATTGCCCGCGACGGCGACCATGTGATCGTCACGCCGTACGACAACTGCGTGATCGTGCAACCGTCGATGCGGCATCTCGGCGTGAACGTCACGATGATGCGGCTGGGGCGCTTGCTGGATCGGTGACGTCGCCTGTGGCGGACCGCCGGGAGACGGCCCGCGCGGTCGCGCTTCTCAGCCGATGCGTGGTGGGCCATGCCGCATGCGATTCACGCATCGGCGCGGGCGGCGCAGACCGAACAGCCAGGGCGCCCGTGCATCGATGTGCTACGCGTGTCGCTTCGGGTTCCACGCCTTGTGTACGAATTCGAGGCGGTTGCCGTCGAAGTCGGCTACGTTGGCGGCGTAGTAGCCGGGGGCGAAGTAGGTACGATCCGCCGGTTTCCCCTCGTCAATCCCGCCGGCCTTGATCGCGGCGGCGTAGGCCGCGTCGACCAGTTCATTGGTATCGCAGACGATCCCGACGTAAAGCCCGGTCTCGCCGGGATGACGTTTGCGCAGCCAGATGCTCGATCCGACTCCCGCTCCCTTGCCGTACACATCGTCGCCGATGCCGTAAAGATCGGGGACGCTTTCCGGGCCCGAGGCGGAGTCGTAGTTGCCGAAAATGCTCCAGCCGAGCGGCTTCAAGGCTTCAGCGTAGAAGGCCAGTGATTTTTCGATGTCGGTGACTGAGATGTAAACGTGGTCGATCATTGGGCGCCTTCGACGGGGATGGGTACGGTCTGCGCATGGCGATATCCGACAGCCGGGCGTCTGCTCATGGCTGGGCCCCGACGGTCGCCGACGCAGGGATGCCTGATGCTACGGCCGTGCATGCGCTTTCACAAGCCGCACATGGAATCACGCGCGAGCCTGGCGCAACGAACCGGGCATCCGGCTCGGCGTGAACGTCACGATGATGCGATGGAGGCGACAAACGCCGGACGACGCCTGAATCGCAATGGCAAGCCGGCCGGCTTCGTCGGTACCCGGACGGGAATGGCAGATGGATGAACAGGTAGCGGGCATGCAGGTGCGATGTCGCGCAGTATCGGCACTCCAGCCCGCGGTGGTGCTGGATTCAGACCGTCAATCCAGCACCGGGCTTCACGTATCGATAATCGTCGAGCGCTTCAAGATCGATTAACGAATCGCAAAGCGGGTCGCCGGCGAGCCATTCGCACAATTATTTCCATAGATAAAAAGATTTCTGTTTTCAGAATATGCCTGGTAAATAATCGAATAAACTTCCTTGGCACTGAACGAGTAGACG
Source organism: Burkholderia sp. ZZQ-2 (assembly GCF_050768715.1). Classification (NCBI taxonomy): domain Bacteria; kingdom Pseudomonadati; phylum Pseudomonadota; class Betaproteobacteria; order Burkholderiales; family Burkholderiaceae; genus Burkholderia; species Burkholderia sp. ZZQ-2. The sequence continues at coordinate 64,530 of NZ_LDVA01000291.1, forward strand.
CCATCGTTGATCGTCACCAGCAGGTTGCCGGTGGTGTCGGTTTCGATCTTGTCGATCTTGCCGGCTTTGCAAAGCGCCTGTGCGGACGCGCACGTGGAGGCGAGCATCAGTGCTGAAAACAGCACGGTTGCAATCTTCTTCATGACTTTCCTTTGGAATTGAATGAAATGATGCGATCTGACGACGTCGGCCACGTCCGGAAAGACATGTCTATCCTTCCGGATTGCTGATTCGCAAGCGTCTGGAAATCAACGGGGCCTGGCAAGCTGGAACTTTGCGACAAAGCACGAATGAAATGATTCGTGCTGCGCCTCCGTTACCTCTTTGATTTTTGAATCGCGGTGTTGCGGCGCACAACACAGACTATTTATTTGGGTTTGAGGGCGCCAATCGAATTAATTTATCGTTAATGGAATTCGATAATTTTTTGTTTGAATTTGATTTAATTGAATTCTGGGTGGTGTTGTTTTTATTTTTTGATTGTTTCGATATTCAAATAATCGGCGACGAATATTGAGGCGATGATCGATAGTGGTGCCGGCGCGGCAGGCGAAGCGCATGGGCGTTCATGGGGTTCGATTGATCGAGCGCGGGAGGAATCCCTGGCACGAAGCGACTCGTGCCCGAACGGAAAGGCGCTACACTGCGCGGGTTCCCGGGCACACCGGGCGCGTCAGGGCGTCGGGCACACGGTTTGCCGACACGCGACGATGGTTTCGCCCGCGCCCCGGCTCATTCGAACAAATCACGAGAGCAAGAGAGGGCCCATGCTGACACGTCTTCGTATCGGTCTCGATCGCGCGCGCGACCTGCGCGAAGCGGGGCGACCGTCTCCCGTCCACCCACGGCCGCAGGCGAGCGAACTGGTCGACCTCAGCGCGCAGCGCGCGATGTGGCGTGTCGCCGTTCCGGGCCAGGCCGACTGCTACATGGCGGCGACGCCCGCTGAAACGGAGCGCTACGTCGTGCATCTCGACGCGCAGACGTTCTATGGCCTGTGGCTCGGCACGAGCCCGAGATTCCCGCAGCCGAACTCGCAGGACTGCGTGCCGCGCCGCGTCATGCCGCTCGACAGCAAGTACGCGTCGGCCGCCGCCGCGTTCCGGGCCGGCCGCCTCGAACCGGTGGCGTTGCCGCCGGTCGGCTACTGGATCGAGGGAGGCGGGTACGAAGTCGCGATGAGCAACGGCATGACGCGCACCTTCTGGCTGCTCGCCAACCGCGTGCGTTCGTTTCCGGTCAGCGTCGACAACGCGACCTGGGCCACGATGCTGAACAACATGGCCGGTGTCGGCGTCGCGCCGATCGCGTACCGCGAATTGTTTTCCCGGCGCGCGTAAGTCGGTCGTCGCGATCCGGCCGCACCGGATCGCCCCGGTTTGACACGCCGCGTTCGCGGCCTTTAAAGTCGCATCGCGGGCCGGTGGGTCAAGCTCACGCCCGGAACAGGCAGCCGATGTTCCAGGACTACGGGGCTACCCCGTGGATCAGATCGACATCCCGATGCGTCGCAAGGAGCGCCGTTGCGCGTTGCGCAACGTGACTCCTCGCAATACCCGTCACGTTGGCTCATCGTCCCGCCCATCCTTTTCCATGTCTTCATCCCTGCGCGATACCACCCGCACGATTGCCGAGGCGATGCTGGCCGGTGCGCCCGAACGTGCCGGCGTCCTGTCCCGGATGGCGGCGGTGCTCGGCGGCGCGCCGCCGTGGACTCACGAAGTCGCGGACGCCGCGCTCGTGCGCTTCGGCGCGCGCTGGGCCGATGTCGACATCGATGCGCTTGCGGCGCACCTCGCCGATGCGCCGCCGTTCGTGCTCGCGTGGTACGGCAGCGACCGGCCCGCCGCGATCCGCGTCGTGCGGCGGCCGCTCGTCCAACTGCCGTTGCCGGCGCCGCTGGCCGGCTGCGACGTGCCGCAATGGGCGACGCCCGGCGATCTCGCCGACTGGCTCGGCGTGCGCGTGCCGGAACTCGACTGGCTGTCCGACCATTGGCGCGTCGACGCGCGCAGCGGCGCCACGCCGTTGCATCACTACACGTACGTGGCGCACGACAAGCGCAGCGGCGGGTGCCGCCTGGTCGAGATCCCGAAGGGCCGGCTGCGCGAAGCGCAGCGCCGCATCCTGCACGGGCTGCTCGACCGCATCGCGCCGCACGGAGCGGTGCACGGTTTTCGCAAGGGGCACGGGATCGTGTCGTTCGCGGCGCCGCATGCCGATCGCGATATCGTCGTCCGTTTCGACCTCGCGGATTTCTTCGTATCGATACGCGCCGCGCGCATTCACGCGCTGTTCGTCACGCTCGGATACCCGGCCGAAGTCGCGCGCACGCTTACCGGGCTGTGCACCAACCGCGTGCCGTCCGCGCGGCTGCTCGCACCGGATCTGCGCGACCGGTTCGACTGGATCGGCCGCCAGCGCTATCGAGAACGGCATCTGCCGCAGGGGGCGCCGACGTCGCCGGCGCTGGCGAACCTGAGCGCCTTCCGGTTCGACATGCGGCTCGCCGCGCTCGCGCGTTCGCTCGATGCAACCTACACGCGTTACGCCGACGATCTCGCATTTTCCGGCGGCGGCGCGCTGGCGCGCGACGTCGAGCGGCTGCAGGTGCGCGTTGCCGCGATCGCGCTCGAGGAGGGCTTTGCGCTGCACCTGCGCAAGACGCGCGTGATGCGGCGCGGCATGCGCCAGCAACTCGCCGGCGTGGTCGTCAATCGTCATCCGAATCTGGCGCGCGATGAGTTCGATCTCCTGAAGGCCATCCTGACCAACTGCATCCGGAGCGGGCCGGCGGCGCAGAATCGCGGTGCGCGTCCGGACTTCCGCGCGCATCTCGCCGGGCGCGTCGCGCATGCGGCCGCGCTGAACGCGGCGCGCGGCGCGAAGCTGCGCGCGCTGTTCGACAGGATCGCGTGGGACGCCTGCGACGTCGGTCTGTAAGCGGCCGAAAAGCGACCAAAAAGCGACCGGGTCCGGATCGACGCCGGCCGACGACTTCTGCATCGCGATGCCGTGCACTGCTATCATTCGCGCCATGCCGCGCCAGTGCCTGGTGCGGCGCCTACTTGCCGCAGTCGTTCGCCCGTGCCTTCGTATGCGGCGGGCTGCGCGTTGCCGGGCCGGTTCAGTCTGTCATCGATTGACGCGCGACGTCGTTTAGTGCGTATCGCGCAAGCCACGCCGGCTCAGGCAAACGATACATACATTTGACAGCACCCATCGGCGGAACTTCGTGGTAGGTTCCGCCATCGGAGCTTTTTGCGAAAACATGCCCAAAGAGGATGAATACATGACCCAGGCCCTGCAGGAACTCGAAGCACAACTTCGGGACCTGAATATCAAGCTGTCGGATGCGAAGCAGAAGGAGAAGCAGGCCGCGCTCGCGGCATTCAAGGAACAGGTCGAGCTTTTGGGAATTTCGCAGCAGGAAGTGCTGAGCGCGCTCGGTTATATCGTCCAGCGAAAACGCAAGGCGCCTGCCAAGTACTACGATCCGACGACCGGCCGCTCATGGTCGGGCCGCGGCCCGCGGCCGAAATGGCTCGAAGGCAAGGATCTCGACACGCTCGCCGTCGACCGCGAGGCCAAGACCTGGTGGCCCGGCGACGACCAGGGCTGAAGCCGGCCAGGCCGCCGGACCCTCCGGCGCCTTCCGGCTCGCGCAAGCGGGCCGGCCGGCAACCTGCTCCCCCTACGTAGTCGTTCATCCGGTGTCCGGCCTGGCCGCGACATCGCCGGCTTCACCGCCGACACCGGCCCGCCGTTTTTCTCTCCCGTTCATGACCCGCAGGTTGCCGCCATGCCGTCCCGCAGGCGGGTGCCGGCGCGCGCGGACCCTCGCCACTGGCCGACCTGCCGGTCCTTCGTTCGCGGGCACAGGCCTTAGAATGTCGCCGGACAATCGTGGCAGGACATCATGGCAGCAAACATGAAATCTCCGACGCTCGGCGGCCCGTCGGCCCCGCGCGTCGAGCAGGTCGGCGCATACGCGTGGAAAGCGCTGGCCGGATCGGCGATCGGCTATGCGATGGACGGCTTCGACCTGCTGATCCTCGGCTTCATGCTGCCGGCGATCACGGCGGCGCTGCACCTGACTCCCGGGCAGGGCGGCGCGCTCGTCACCTGGACGCTGATCGGCGCTGTCGCCGGCGGCATCCTGTTCGGTGCGCTGAGCGACCGCTACGGGCGCGTGCGCGTGCTGACCTGGACGATCCTGCTGTTCGCGGTCTTCACCGGGCTGTGTGCGTTCGCACAGGGTTTCCGGGATCTGCTCGTCTACCGCACCATCGCGGGCATCGGGCTGGGCGGCGAGTTCGGGATCGGCATGGCGCTCGCGGCGGAAGCGTGGCCGGCCAGCAAACGCGCGCGCGTGTCGTGCTACGTCGCGCTCGGCTGGCAGGCCGGCGTGCTGCTGGCCGCCCTGCTGACGCCGTTCCTGCTGCTGCACATCGGCTGGCGCGGGATGTTCCTGGTCGGCGTGCTGCCCGCACTGCTCGCGTGGGCGATGCGCAACAAGCTGCACGAGCCGGAGGCGTTCGTGCAGCGCGCGGCGCAGCCGAAGGCCAACGCGTTCCGCCTGCTCGTCGCGGACGGCCGCACCGCGCGCACGAGCCTCGGCATCGTGATCCTGTGTTCGGTCCAGAACTTCGGCTACTACGGGATCATGATCTGGCTGCCAACCTTCCTGTCGAAACAGATGGGTTTCTCGCTGACGAAGTCGGGGGTGTGGACGGCGGTGACGGTCGTCGGGATGATGATCGGCGTCTGGGTGTTCGGGCAACTGGCCGACCGCATCGGGCGCAAGCCGACGTTCCTGCTGTACCAGCTCGGCGCGGTGGCGACGGTCATCGCGTATGCGCGGCTGTCGGACCCCACGGCGATGCTGTGGGCCGGCGCGCTGATGGGCATGTTCGTCAACGGGATGGTCGGTGGCTACGGGACGCTGATGTCGGAGGGTTATCCGACGGCCGCACGCGCAACCGCGCAGAACGTGCTGTGGAACATCGGCCGCGCGGTGGGCGGCTTCGGCCCGGTCGCGGTCGGCGCGCTTGCCGCGCACTATTCGTTCCAGACGGCCATCGCGATGCTCGCCGGCCTCTACGTGCTCGACATGGTCGCGACGCTGTTCCTGATCCCCGAGCTCAAGGGCGTCGAGCTCGAATGAGCGCGGCGATCGCGCGCAATCCAATCCCTTCTCCGGAAACCACGATGCAGCAGAAGAACAGGACGATCGGCGTGATGGGCTCGGGCAAGGAGCCGTGGCTCGCGTTTTCGGAGCCGCTCGGCGCATGGCTCGCGCAGGCCGGTTTCAACCTGCTGACGGGCGGCGGGCAGGGCGTGATGCTGGCGGTCGCGCGGGCGTTCGCCGGCGTGCCCGGGCGGGCCGGGCGATCGATCGGCATCCTGCCGACGCAGGCCGATCCGCTCGCGGGCTTCGTGCCGCTCGACGGCTATCCGCATCCGTTCGTCGACATCCCGATCCTCACGCCGCTGCCGCGCCGCGAGCCGGACGCCGAGCCGCACACGATCAACCGCAACTACGTGAACGTGCTGAGCAGCGACCTGATCGTCGCGCTGCCGGGCGGGCACGGCACGGCCGAGGAGATTGCGCTCGCGCGGCGCTGGCGCAAGCCGCTCGTCTGCTTCGGGCCGGAGGGGGCGTTTCGCGTGCTCGCGGCGGGCGCCACGTGCACGTCGTCGCTCGACGACGTGATCCGGTTCGTGGAAGACGCGTTTTCGGTGGAGCAGGTGCCGCGATAGCGCATCGAAAGGCGTCGAGCGCATTCGTCTCGACGTCCGCCTGCTGTCGCCGGCCGTGCGGCAGGTCGGGCGACGTCGCGAATGGGTCGAACGTCCGCCGCAACGACGCGAGCACGAGCGCGTCGGCGCCGTATGCGCCTCCGTCCGGACGGCCGCAGGTGCGGCACCGGATCGGATCGCGTCGAGCGACGACGCTCAGCGCCCCGTCTTCAACTGCGCCCACAGCCGGTTCTGCAGCCGGCGAATCTCGGGCGGCATCGGCTTGAGCAGCGTCATCCTGCTCAGCACCTCGTCGGCCGGATACACCGACGGGTCGCGCGCGATCGCGGGCTTCACGTACTGGCGCGCGGCCTTGTTCGCGGTCGGATAGAACACCGCGTTGGTGATGCCGGCGTTGACCTTCGGATCCTGCAGGTAGTTGATCCACTTCAGCGCGGCGTCGCGGTTCGGCGCATCCTTCGGGATCACCATCATGTCGAACCACAGCAGCCCGCCTTCCTTCGGGTTCGCGAAGCGGATCTCGTACGGGCGCTTCGCTTCGGCGGCGCGGCGGTGCGCAATGCCGACGTCGCCCGAATAGCCGAACGACACGCACAGGTCGTTGTTCGCGAGATCGTTGATGTAGCCCGACGAGTTGAACTGCGTGATGTACGGGCGCACCTTCTTCAGCACCTCGTACGCCGCGCGGTAGTCGGCCGGGTTCGTGCTGTTCGGGTCCTTGCCCATGTATTGCAGCGTGGCCGCGAACACGTCGACGGCCTGGTCGAGGAACGATACGCCGCAGCTCTTGAGCTTCGCCATGTTGGCCGGGTCGAACACCAGCGCCCAGCTGTCGACCGGCGCCTTGTCGCCGAGCGCCTTCTTCACCGCCTGCACGTTGTAGCCGATGCCGTCGGTGCCGTAGGCCCATGGCACGCCGTACTGGTTGCCCGGATCGGCGTCGGCGACCATCTTCATCAGCAGCGGATCGAGGTTCGACAGGTTCGGCAGCTTCGACTTGTCGAGCGGCTGGTAGACGCTCGCCTGAATCTGCTTGGCCATGTAGTTCGACGTCGGCACGACGATGTCGTAGCCGGAATTCCCCGACATCAGTTTCGCCTGCAGCGTGTCGTCGCTGTCGTAATTGTCGTAACGCACGTGGAGGCCCGTCTGCTTCTGGAAGTTCGGGACCGTGTCCGGTGCGATGTAGTCGGACCAGTTGTAGATGTTCAGTTCACCGGCCGCGTGGGCGGTCGTGCCGGCGGACGCGGCGGCCGACAGGGTGGCGGCGGTTGCAATGCTGCGGGCAAGCGTGCGGATTCGCATGACGAGGTCTTCCATTTTCAGGGCGCGTGTCGATCCGCGATGCGCGGGCCGGTGCGCGACGGTTCATCGGATGAAGCGGGCGTGCGCGAGCACCGCTCGCGGTGAGCGAGCGTGGTGCGCGACGATCAGGAATCCGTTCGATTGCGGGCCGGCTCGCACGGAAACGAAGCGCGAGCGGATTCCGTCACCGGTCGGGCGACACGGCGGGCAGGTCGAACGGATGCAGGGAAAGGGGGGGAAGCGCTAAGGCAGCAGCGAGGCCACGTCGTCGGTATGGATCGCGACGTACGCACGCGCGGCGACGGCGTTGTGGCGGCGAACGGAGCGGCAGGACAGGATGGTGTAGATCGACAGATGCAGGCGAGGACTTTGCCAGCCGTCACCACTGTCGTCGGTGGACGCGATCGCGGCGCGCAGGTTTCGCGCATCGCCTCGTCTCCACCGCACCAGCGGGCCACGGAATCTCACGTTTACTCTCGACCGGGTTGTTGAAAGTATTGAACACCTGACGATTCGCCAGCGACTGCCGTTTCAGGCCGCGGTCATCGAATTTGCCGCGATGCGTCATCGGTTTCGAGACGCGAACTGAAAGCTTGGCGGACCGCTGGATCGCCGAAAACATGACGCTTCCGTGAATCATCAGGTAAATCGCTGTAAGGATGTCTCGGGATTTTCCCTAGTGATTCGCAGGCCGATGCAGGCGTTCGGCGTGATCGCGATAACGGATGAACCGCGCACGCGACGCGGCTCGAGCGGCCATGACGGGCGTCAAGTGATGAGAATATTCGACGGCTTGCAGCCCGTCGACCTTCAGCCGCCGGATGGCCCGGGCCGGCTGAAGCGCTGCTCGACCACCTCGGTGCCCCATTGCGTGCCCGCGGATTCGCTCGTCAGCGTGAAGCCGAACGACTCGTACAGGTGGCGTGCCGAATCGAGGCCCTTGAACGTCCACAGATAGGTTTCGCGAAACCGCTGTGCGTCGACGAAGCGCATGGCTTCCGTCATGAGCCGGCGCCCGATGCCCGAGCCGCGCAACGCATCGTTCACGATGAACCATCGCAGATGCGCGACGCCCGTTGCCGGGTCGCCGTCGATCGCGAGCGACGCGAGCGTCCGTCCGTCTTCCTGGCACAGCCAGAGCGCCTTGCCGTCGGCCGGCAGCGCACCGGCGAACTCGGCCAGCTCGGTCGCCACCCGCTTTTCGAAAAAGGCGCCGAATCCCCAGTGTTCCGAATAGAAGCGCGCGTGAAGGCTCGCGATATCGCCGATGCAGCCCGGCTGGTAGCCTTCGCGGATCGATGGCGCGTCGGGTGTCGCGGCGCTTGCCCTGGCGGCGTTGTCCTGCGCGAGCGCATCGGCATACAGCGCGAGCGAGCGCAGCAGCGCCTGCTGATCCGCCGGCATCATGCGGCGCAACGCATTCGACACCTGATCCGTCGCGAACGCGTCGATTCTTTTCTGGAGCTTCTTGCCGTCGGCGGTCAGGTACAGCTCGGTCGCGCGCGCATCGTCGCTCGATACGCGCCGTTCGACGATGCCGGCCGCCTCGAGCCGCGCGAGTTGCCGGCTCGTGTTCGATTTGTCCAGCCGCAGGATGTTGCCCAGATCGCGGGCGTTGATGCCGGGCGCCATCCCGATCTCGAGGATCGCGTGAACCGCCGAAGGCGCCCAGTCGCTGTCGGCCAGCGTCGCGCGCATGAAGCCGAGCTCGCGAACCAGTTTGCGGGAGAAGTCGCGAAGCTCGAGGATGGTTGCTTCGCGAGGCTTGGCGGGAGCGTCGATGAGGTCCATGGTCAGCCCGGAAAGGTTGCGGATCGCAATCAATAATAGTTGCGGGTCGCAACTTGATCAAGGCGGATTTTCATCGGGACGCGTCGTGCCGAGCGGTGCTTGCGGGGCCGGCGTCGGCGCGGATCACGGGGACGGATGGGCGGGCGGTGAGTGGTATTGGCGCGGATGGCGGAGTGCCGCGAACCGGACGCATACTCGGTGCATCCGGACGCCCCGCCATGCGAGCGCGGGTGTCGGCCGGTCATCGATCCGCGGCGGCGGACAACGGAGCCCACCATGAACAATCTGAAGCCGATGACGATTGCGTTGCTTGCCGGATGCGGGATCGGTGCCGGTGCCGTTCACGCGGCCGGCAGCATGGATGCGCCGCCCTGCAGCGCGGCGCATGCAGCGGATCAGGGCGGGATCGCCGCGATGCCGGGCACGTCGGTGCGCAGCTTTTCGACCGCCGGTTGCTCGGGCGCGGTGCTGCAGGGCGACCGGGCCACCGCGACGGTCAACGGCGACCGGATCGAGCTGCGGGACGGCATCGTCTACGTGAACGGCCGTTCGTACGGCGCCGTCACACCGGCGCAGACGGTCGAATACGAAGCCGCGCACGACCGGCGTACGTTGAAGGTCGACGGGAAACCCCGCACACCGGTGCGCTGAGTCCGCGCCCGGGCTCGTGGCAACCGCGTCGCGCCTAGTCGACCAGCGTCAGCCGGCCGTCGCTGAGCCGCACCTCGCGCCCGATCCACGCCGCGTCGACGCGCGGCAGCACGGCCGACGGCTTGCGCAGTTCGCGCAGCAGCGTCGCGCCGTGCGACAGCCGGCCGCCCATGCGCGCGATCACCGCGCGTGCGGCCTGGTACTGCGCGTGCCGGCCCGGGTCGAGCGTGTCTTCGAGCAGGATGTCGCGGCCGAGCACGCCTTGCGTGTGGCCCGGATAGATCATGAAGCCGGCCGCCTCGTCGGTGCCTTCGCTGCCGTCCTGCCAGAAGCTGCCGTTGCGTTCGCGGCGATCGGGATGGGGCGCGAACCATGCGTCGCGGTCGGCGGCCGGCATCGCGTGATGCAGGCGGAAGAACACGCGCATCAGGTTGTCGCGATACCACTCGCGTACCTGCAGATACCAGCCGCGCATGCCGGGCGCACCGAGCGCGTGGAGCACGCGGACGGGCAGCGGCCAGTCGGGAAACGCCTGCAACGGCAGATCGGCGGGCGCGGGCCGTGCGGTGCCCGGATCGGTTTCCCACGGCAGGCGATGCGGGCTGTTCTCGAGCTGGCCGTATGCGGTCGGCGGACGGCCCCACAGTGCGCCGCCGCTGCTGGCCAGCGATGACGCGATGCACAGGTTGCCCTGCACGACGAATACGTAGAAGCGCGTGAACCAGTCGGCCAGCTGCCGGCCGTCGGCGCGTTGCTCGACGAGCGTCGCGAGTTCCCGGTCGAAGCGCTGCAGGCCGCGTTCGAGCGTCGGCAGATGCCCGCGTGCGGCGCGCAGCATGCGCCAGAACACCGGCAGCGAACGCAGCAGCCGCAGCGGGCGCCAGCGCAGCGGCGGGGTCGCGCCGCCGATCTCGCCGCTGTAGTTGCCGGCCGATACGCCCCAGTCGGCGAGACGGGCGAGGAACAGGTCGTTGTTGATGTACGACGCGCCGCCGTAGAGCGCGGTGAATGGTTCGTTATCCTGCAATACGCGCGCATCCCAGCGCGCCATGATGGCCGGGATGCTGCCGGCCGCGCGCCGTTGGGCGTACTCGACCAGTCGGCTGGGCTGCGGCGGCAGGATCTCGGCGATGTTCGCGGCGGTCAGGTGCCGGTGCCAGCCGTAGCTGCTGATCGGGCGGTATTGCAGCAGCCACAGCTGCGTGCCGTCCCACGCCCATTCGACATCGCCCGGCACGTAGTGGAACGCGCGCAGCACGCGTTGCAGGAAGGTCCACAGTTGCGTCGCGCCCAGGCCGTGCGCGCCCGGGAACGTGCCGCGTTGCCAGGGCTCGCCGAGCCGCGACAGGATCGCGCGTTGCGGGCTCGCCTGGCCGTCGGCGAGCGATTCGAGGTGGCCTTCCACCCATTCGACTTCGATCGCGAGATGCCGCACGAACGCGATGCCCGACAGCACCGGCGTGATGAAGCGCTGTACGACCGTTTCCTCGAGGCCGCCGTCGAGCAGCTCGGCCACGCGCGCGGCTGCCTGCGAGGCCGGTACGCGCAGGAACGTGGTGTGCAGGCCCGCGTTGGCCGCATCGGCCTGGTCTTCGCCATGGCTCGACGAGCGGATCGCCCACTCGGCGTCGGGCTGGCTCGCGAGAAAGCCGGGCAGGCGCGGATCGTCGGCGCGGGTCAGCGACAGCGCGGGCGGCACGGGCAGGCCGGCCATCGTCGCCAGTGCCAGGCGCCCGCCCTTGGTGTGCGCGACGAACCCGGCGTCGCCCGCTTCGAGCCACTGCGCGAACGCCGCCGGCGCGTCGATCCACGGATAGTGTCCCCAGCCGGCCTGCAGCGTGACGGTGAGCTCGGCGCGCGCGAGGATGGCCGACCATGCGGCGGCCTGGCGCACGCCGAGCACGGCGTCCTGGTCGCCCCACACGAGTTCGATTCGATCGGTGACCCACTCGAGCAGCGGCAGCGCGGTATCGGCGCGCACGAGATCCCAGTGCGGCAGGAACGCGCGGCAGCGTGCGTAGCCGGCGCCCATGCGGCGGTACTGCGCGCGTGTCCAGGTCAGGTTCGAGAACTTGCGGGCGAACAGCGCCGGATAGTGCGCGAGCAGCCAGTGAATGGTCTTGCGCAGCGGCTTCGGCGCCATCAGTTTCGGCAGGCGCCGTTCCCACAGAAATGCACCGACGGGCGCGAGCAGCACGCTGCGGCCGAAGTGGCCGGGGCGCCGTTGCAATGCGTGCAGCACCAGCAGCGCATTCACGCCGACCGCCATGATCGCGTGGCCCGGTTCGGTCGCGTCCAGCAGCGCTTGCGCATACGCGGCGAGATCTTCGCAGGGCGGCGCGGGATTGTCGCCGAAGCCCGGCAGTTCCAGCGGCACGGGCCGGTAATGGCGGAAGTGGGGCAGCGTGTCGTCCCACCAGTCGGCCGCGCTGCCGTTGCCGGCGAGGAGATACAGGATCGGTTTGCTCATGGAGGCTTCGTCGGCGGGCGATCGTCGCGATGGCGCGCGCCCGGTTGGGGCGGCGCGGCCCGCGGATGCCGCTGCGCATGTTCGTGTCGTCTTGTTCGCGTTGCGCCGGTGCGAGTGGAATGGAAGCGTGGCCCCGCTCGGCTTGATGGTTGCGCGCATTCTACTTGAGTCGACCCGGACGATAACCGCCATCTCGAACGCGACGCCATGCAGACGCAGGTCATGCATGACGTGTGCGGGAATGGCCGATGCCGTCAATGAATCCGGCTCGTGATCGTTCGGCGCGAAGGCTTGTGCGGCGGGCCTTTCAACCGCGCGCCCATGGCGCGTTACGTGTCGGACTCGGCGCCGGCGCGCGGCGGGTGCCCGGTCCAGCGTCGATACGCATGGCGGAAGCTGCGCGGCTCGCTGTAGCCGAGACGTTCCGCAATGGCCGCGACCGTCAGTTCGGGATCGTCGAGCATTCGCACCGCTTCGTCGCGGCGCACGTCGTCGAGCAGCGACTGGAACGTGAGGCCGTCCTTGTCGAGCCGACGGCGCAGCGTGCGCTCCGTCAGGTGCAGCGCGTTCGCGAGCGACGTCATCGACTTGAAACGTGTGAGGTCGCGCGCCATCAGCTCCTTCGCGCGATCGGCGAAACGCGTGCCGACCGACGCGGCCCACTGCCGTTCGAGCGCCTCGCACTGGCCGTGCAGCGCATTGAAGCTGACTTCGTTCGCGAGCAGCGGCATCTCGGTGCCGTTCACGGACGTGAACACGAGCCGGTTGTCACCGGCATTGAACGCGACCTTGCAGCCGAAGTGGCGCGTGTAGTCGGCCGCGTTGCGTGGCGTGCGGCGCGCGAGCTGTACCTGCGCGGGCCAGACCGGCTTGCCGACGAGGTCGGACACGATGAGGCGCAGGCTCGACAGGCACATGTCGACCTGGAACACCTCGAGATCGGGCTCGCCGTTGTAGCGGCTGATGGTCACGCTCATGCCGTCCGCATGCGCATCGATACGCACGTCGAAATACAGGCCCATGAACAGCGGAAACTGGCTCATGCACCGGAATGCCTGCATGACGGAGCCGCTGATCAGCATCGCGTAGCCGGCGAGGCCGAGTGTCGATACGTGCAGCCGCGCGCCGATCGACAGCCCGATCGACGGCACGCCGCTGCGCTGCAGCAGGTTGCGGAAGCAGCGCTGCTCCTGGCCGCGATTCACGTGCAGGTTCGGCGACGCGACTTCGTCCGCGCCGAGCCCCGTGCCTTCGAGCAGCGCGGCACCGTCGATGTGCCGCACGCGGCACTCGTCCAGTGCGACCGCGATCGCGTGGACGGTGGCGGGAATGTCCTCCTGGCGTCCGGCCGGGCGCGTAAGGCCGAGCGACGAACGCAGGCTGCGCTCGGCCCGGCTCTGGTTTCGATGAGATCGGGTGTCCATGGTGCTGACGGGGCGACTGGGTCGCGTAGAACATAGCCGGAATGTCCGCAAAACGCCAGTGCGGCACAGCACCACGCATGACGCGCCGACGCGATACGCGGCCGGGTGTCCGGAAATATCCCCCGATTACGTCCGCATTTCTCATTCGTGGCGGAATTTTTGGCGCACCACACTTTCTTCCAGTCGTGCGCTGCCGGCCGTGCCGGGCGAACGAGTGTTGAAGCCGTGAACGCCACCTACGTGAGGACAGCATGGACAACGACAGCCCCGGTCGATACGCATCGGCCGCCGCGACGCAGGACTTCGCCGCACATGCGTTTCGCGACGACGCGGACGACCGCCGCAAGCCGCACCTGCTCGGCCTCGCGACGCTGGTGATCTTCGGCCTCGCGTACATGCTGCCGATGACGGTGTTCACGACCTACGGGCTCGTCACGAGCGAGACGAACGGGCACCTGACGGCCGCGTATGCGGTCACGCTGGTCGCGATGCTGTTCACCGCGCGCAGTTATGGCCACATGGCGCGGCTGATGCCGAGCGCCGGGTCCGCCTATACGTTCGCGAGCCGCAATTTCGGCACGTCGGCCGGCTTCATGGTGGGCTGGGCGCTGCTGATGGACTACCTGTTCATCCCGATGATCAGCTACCTCGCGATCGGCATCTACATGAAGCAGATTTTTCCGATGGTGCCGGCCAGCGTGTGGATCGTCGGGAGCATCGCGCTGATCACCGGGCTGAACATCGTCGGCATCCGGCTCGTCAATCGCGTGAACCTGATCCTCATCGCGAGCCAGCTCGTGTTCATCGCGATCTTCGTCATCGCATCGGCGCGGGTCGCGGCAGGCGAGGGGCTGTCGATGGCCGTCGCGTTGCCGTCGTCGGGCGATGCGCGCGCGATCTTCGCCGGGTCCGCGATCCTGTGCCTGTCGTTCCTCGGCTTCGACGCGGTCACCACGCTGTCGGAGGAAACGCGCGAGCCGAAGCGCACGGTGCCGCGCGCGATCCTGCTCTGCACGCTGGCGAGCGGCGTGCTGTTCATGCTGATCGCGTATGTCGGGCAGGTGGTGTTTCCCGACTGGCACGCATTCAAGGATCTCGATTCGGCCAGCCTCGAGCTGATGCGGCGCATCGGCGGCGGCACGCTGTCGGCGTTCTTCGTCGCCGTGTACGTGGCCGGCTGTTTCGCGAGCGCGATGGCCGGGCAGGCGAGCGTGACGCGCGTGCTGTTCGCGATGGGCCGCGACCGGGTGTTGCCCGAACGCGTGTTCGGCCACCTGCATGCGCGGTTGCGCACGCCGGTGCGCGCGACGCTCGCGGTCGGCGTCGTGTCGCTGTCCGCGCTGTTCGTCACGCTCGATCTCGCGTCGACGATGATCAGCTTCGGCGCGCTCGTCGCGTTCGCGGTCGTGAACCTGTGCGTGATGCGCAGTTACCTGTGCCGCGCCGAGCATCGCCGCTTCGCGGGCTGGATCACGTTCGGCGTGATGCCGGCGCTCGGCTTCGCGATGAACGTGTGGCTCTGGTCGGGGCTGTCGCGCCAGACGTTCTACGTCGGCATCGGCTGGCTCGTGCTCGGGTTCTGCCAGCTCGCATGGCTGACGCGCGGCTTCACGCGCCCCGCGCCGACACTGTCGATGAACTGAATGACCGGGCGCGCCGCGCCGGACCTGAAACCCTGAAGGAGGAGTGAACCATGAACGCTGTTGACGTCAATCTCGATGCGGACCTGCAGGCGCTCGGCAAGCGCCACCTGCTGATGCATTTCACGCACGCCGATGCGTATCGCGACCATGCGCTGACCGTGTTCGACCGCGGCGAAGGCTGCTGGCTCGTCGACCGCCACGGCAAGCGCTACTTCGATGCGCTGGCCGGGCTGTACTGCGTGCAGGTCGGCTACAGCCACGGCGCGGAAATCGGCGACGCGATCCGCGAGCAGATGGTGCGGCTGCCGTTCGCGACCAACTGGGGTGTCGGCCACGAGCCGGCGATCACGCTCGCGCACAAGCTCGCGACGCTCGCGCCGGACGGGCTGAACCGCGTGTTCTTCACGTCGAGCGGCTCGGAGTCGAACGAAGCGGCGATCAAGCTGGTGCGGCAGTATCACCAGTCGCGCGGCGAGCCGCAGCGGCGCAAGTTCATCGCGCGGCGCGTCGCGTATCACGGCACGTCGTTCGGCGCGCTCGCGCTGAACGGGATGACGAACTTCCGCAAGCATTTCGAGCCGCTGATGTCGGGCGTGCGCCATGTGGGCAACACGAAACGCTACGGCCGCCCGGCGGGCGAGACGGAAGCGCAGTTCACGCGCCATCTGCTCGACGAGATCGAGTCGCTGATCGTGCAGGAAGGCCCGGATACCGTCGCCGCGATCGTCGTCGAGCCGCTGCAGAACGCGGGCGGCAGCCTGACGCCGCCGGCCGGCTACACGGCCGGGCTGCGCGACATCTGCGACCGGCACGGCGTGCTGCTCGTCGCCGACGAAGTGATCTGCGGGTTCGGCCGGCTCGGCGAATATTTCGGCTCCGCGCGCTACGGGCTGAAGCCGGACATCATCACGTTCGCGAAAGGCATCGCGTCGGGCTACGTGCCGCTCGGCGGCGTGATCGCGAGCGACGCGGTCGTCGAAACGATCCTCGACGGCCCGCAGCAGATGTTCCTGCACGGCGCGACATACGGCGGCCATCCGGTTGCGTGCACGGCCGCGCTCGCGAACCTCGCGATCATGGAGCGCGAAGGCGTGCTCGAGAACGTCCGACGCAACGAAGCGGTGTTCCGCCGGACCCTCGACGGCCTGCTCGAACTGCCGTGCGTCGGCGACGTGCGCGGCGACGGCTACCACTACTCGCTCGAACTCGTGACCGACAAGGCCGCGCGCCGCTGGGCGGCCGGCATCAGCGCGCAGGCGTTCGTGTCGACGCTGCTCGCGCCCGCGATCTTCGACGCGGGGCTGCTGTGCCGCGCGGGCGTCGATCACGAAGGCACGCCGATCGTGCAGTTCTCGCCGCCGCTCGTGATGTCGCGCGACGAAATCGTGTGGTTCGTCGCGCAGATCCGCGACATTCTCGTCGACACCTTCGCGCGCGCGACGCGCTGAGCGCGGCACCGGCATCCGTCACAACAGGAGCATTCGATGCGAACGTCACAACAGTCCTATATCGACGGCCAGTGGCTCGACCCGGCCGATGCGAAGGCGATCGACGTGATCGACCCGAGCACGGCGCGGCCGTATGCGCAGCTCAGGATCGGCGGCGCGGCCGACGTCGACCGTGCGGTGGGCGCGGCCCGGCAGGCCTTCGACACGTATTCGCGCTGGCCGGTGAGCGAGCGCGTCGCGCTGCTGCGGCGCGTGCTCGAGATCTACCAGCGCCGCTACGAGGAGGTCGCGCGGACGATCAGCCAGGAGATGGGCGCACCGATCGCATTCGCGCGCGCGATGCAGGCGGCGGTCGGCACCGCGCACCTCGAGCAGACGATCCGCGCGCTGCAGTCGTTCCGCTTCAGCACGCAGACCGATTCGCTGCTGGTGTCGCACGAGCCGATCGGCGTGTGCGCGCTGATCACGCCATGGAACTGGCCGATCAACCAGATCGTGTGCAAGGTCGCGCCGGCGCTCGCGGCCGGCTGCACGATGGTGCTCAAGCCGAGCGAGATCGCGCCGTTCAGCGCGATCCTGTTCGCGGAGATCCTGCACGAAGCCGGCGTGCCGCCGGGCGTGTTCAACCTCGTGCACGGTTACGGGCACGAAGTGGGCGACGCGCTGTCGCGGCATCCGGACGTCGACATGGTGTCGTTCACCGGTTCGACGCGCGCGGGTATCGAGGTCGCGAAGGCGGCCGCCGATACCGTGAAGCGCGTGCACCAGGAACTCGGCAGCAAGAGCCCGAACCTGATCCTGCCCGATGCCGACATCGAGGATGCGGTCACGCGCGGTGCGCGCAGTTGCTTCAGCAACAGCGGGCAGTCGTGCAACGCGCCGACGCGGATGTTCGTGCATGTCGAGCACCTTGCCGCAGCCGAGGCCGCGGCGCGCAACGAGGCGGCGCGCACCGTCGTCGGCGATCCGCGTTCGACGGAAACGGGTATCGGGCCGGTCGTCAGCCGCACGCAGTTCGACCGCATCCAGCAGCTGATCCAGTGCGGGATCGACGAAGGCGCGACGCTCGTCGCTGGTGGCACCGGTCGGCCCGACGGGCTCGGAGAAGGTTTCTACGTGAAGCCGACGGTGTTTTCGAACGTCACGCCCGGCATGACGATCGCGCGCGAGGAAATCTTCGGGCCGGTGCTGTCGATCCTGACCTACCGCACCGAGGACGAGGCGATCGCGCTCGCGAACGATTCGGTCTACGGGCTTGCGGCGTACGTGCAGACGAAGGACCCGGCACGTGCGCGCCGGGTCGCGGCACGGCTGCGGGTCGGCAATGTCCACATCAACTACCCGCCATGGAATCCGGCTGCGCCGTTCGGCGGCTACAAGCGCTCGGGCAACGGCCGCGAGTATGCGGAATTCGGCCTCGTCGAATATCTGGAGACGAAGGGCACGACGGGGTACACGGAAGGCGGCGTGCGCTGACGATCCCGATCGCCCGGGTACACCACGAGACGAATACGTTCCGGCCGGTGCCGACGCCGCTCGCGGCGTTCGGCCGCAACGGTGCGCAACGGCGCGTCATCGGCATTCGCGGCGCGGTAGGGGTATTCAGGCCGCCGCGAAGCAGTCGGCCTTGAATCGACCGCGCCGGCCGACGCTCAGTCCTCTTCGGGATCCGTTGCGGCCGCATCGGGTCCCGCAATGTGAGCGGCGGCCCGCCTGCGGATTTCGGAGTCGAGGATCAGACGCCCGCGCAGCTTGCCTTTCATCCGCTTCACATGCTTGGGGGCCTCGGTCATGTGCTCGACCATCAGCGCCCGCACGCGCTCTGCGTCGCGCTCGCGTGCGGCCTGCAGGATCGCCTTGTGGATCGACACGTTTGCTTCGCCGAACCGCTTGTGCTCGACGAGCGGCGTGTCGTTCCGGAACTCGATCAACTGCCGGATCATCTCGTTGATCAGCTCGCAGCTGAAGCGCAGGAACGGGTTCGGGTTCGCGGCCGCGAGGATGTCGTGGAACGTCGTGTCCTCCTGCCGCTGGCGAAGCATGTGGCCGCGGTCGTGCATACCCGAGCCGCCATCACAACACGCGATGTTCGCCTCGAGCGCCGCGAAGTCGCGCTCGGTCAGGTGCGGCACGGCGCCCGCCGCCAGCTCGGGTTCGAGCAATTGGCGCACCGTATAGATGTCGTCGATCGTCACGTCCTTGAAGAACAGGTAGTTCTGCAGCAGCTGCAGCGTGCGGTCGAGCGGCACCTCGACGACCATCCCGCCGCCCGTCGGCCCCGTCGTGACCTTGATGAGCCCCTGCACCTCGAGCGACTTCAGCGCCTCGCGGATCGTGCTCTTGCTCACCGCATAGAGCTGCTGCAGCTCGGCTTCACGCGGGAGGCGGTCGCCCGGCTTCAGGTCCTTCTCGGTGATCAGCCGCTTGATCTCCTCGGCGACGAGGTCGGCCCGCTTCGGCTGCTTGATTTCGACTGCGAGGCCCGCCCTGGCTCGGTCCATGACCATCTTCACGACTCCTTTGTCTGACTGCGCGCCGCGTCATCGTCGACGATCCGTTCCGGCGCGAGTACGGAATTTTGCCTGATTGACACTAATTTTGATCAACTCTAGCATCAGGTTCATTCTATTTATCATGATAAATAGGATCAACCGGCGGCGCGCATCCTGCAGGGCGTGGGCACGGTTTGGCAGTCGGTCGCATCGCGTGTGTCCCCCTTTATCAGGAGCGTCAACTTGAATCGCCGAGAACTGTTGAAACTGGCCGCGCTGTCGGCCGTGCCGGGTGCGCTCGGCAGCATGTCGTCCCGTGCCGCGTTCGCGCAGGGTTCGCCCATCCAGCTGGCGTGCCCGGTGCCGATGTCTGGGCCGTTCGCCGCCAACGGCAAGTACGCCGATCTCGGCATGCAGCTCGTCGTCAAGCAGTACGGCAAGGTCCTCGGGATGCCGCTGGCCTATACGGCGCTCGACACCGAGGGCAAGCCCGCGACCGCTGTGCGGCGTGTGCAGGAGATCGCGCAGCAGAAGGGCGTGCGCTTCTTCGCGGGCGGCATCCTGTCGTCCGAATCGCTGGCGATGGGCAAGGAAGTCCAGAAGGCGGACGGCGTGTTCATCACGACGGCCGGCGCGGACGAAATCACCGGCAAGGATTGCAATGCCGCGACGTTCCGCTGGTCGGTGCCGACCTTCGGCGCGATCGAGCAGACGGTGCGCCCGTTGATCCAGATGCTGCCGAAGGCGAAGCGCTGGTACACGATCACGCCGCAATACGTGTTCGGCGACGGCCTGCTGTCGGCCGCGAAAGCGATCTTCAAGGAGAAGGGCATCGAGCATGTCGGCAACAGCTACCACTCGCTCGCCGAGAAGGAGTTCAGCGGCTACCTGACGAACGCGGTGGCCGCGCAGCCGGACGTGCTGCTGATCCTGAACTTCGGCTCGCAATCGTCGGATACGTTGCGCCAGGCCGTCAGCTTCGGGATGAAGCGCAACTGCACGATCCTGCTCGCGTGGGCGTCGGGCCTCGAACAGTTCGAGGCGCTCGGGCCCGACATCTGCGACGGCGTGTATTTCGGCGCGCAGTACTGGCACGGGATCGATTCGCCGCTGAACCGCGATCTGGTGAAGCGCACGAACGCCGCGTTCAAGGCGAACCCGAACTACAGCCTCGCGGGGTCGTACATCTGCTCGAAGATCTTGGTCGACGCGATGTTGAAGGCCGGCAGTGCCGATCCGAAGAAGGTCGTTGCGGCGATGGAGGGCATGAAGTACGACGGCCTCACCGGTCCGGAAGAAATCCGCAAGGGTGACCACCAGGTGATGAAGAACTATTACCTGCTGAAGGGCAAGCCGAAGAGCCGGATGAAGAATGCCGACGATTACGCCGACATCGTCAGCTCGGGCCAGTCGTTCCTGCCGGTCGACAAGACCGGCTGCAAGCTGGCTTGACACCCTGCGCGCGTCCGCGTGCGCCGTGCGCCGCGGACGTCCATTTCCTTCCTTTCTGACACGGAAGCCATGAACGTCTATCTGCTGCAGATCGTCAACGGCATCGGCGTGGGCATGCTGTATTTCCTGCTTGCCGTCGGCCTATCGATCGTGTTCGGCCTGCTGCGCTTCGTGAATTTCGCTCACGGCGCGTTCTACCTGCTCGGCGCATATCTCTGCTACCAGGCGCTGCAATGGTCGGCGAATTTCTGGGTCGCGCTCGCGGTCGTGCCGCTCGTCGTCGGCGCGTTCGCGTGGATCGTCGAGAAGCTCGTGCTGCGTCACGTGTATGCGCAACAGCACGAATTCCACATCCTCGCGACCGTCGGGCTCGCGCTCGTGCTGCAGGAGTGCGCGATCCTCGCATGGGGCCCGCTCGGCGACAACGTGCCGCCGCCCGACGTGCTGAACGGCGTCGTGATCTGGGGCGGCTTCGTCTACCCGAAATACCGGCTGTTCGTGATCGGCTTC
Source organism: Burkholderia sp. ZZQ-2 (assembly GCF_050768715.1). Classification (NCBI taxonomy): domain Bacteria; kingdom Pseudomonadati; phylum Pseudomonadota; class Betaproteobacteria; order Burkholderiales; family Burkholderiaceae; genus Burkholderia; species Burkholderia sp. ZZQ-2. The sequence goes on from NZ_LDVA01000291.1 coordinate 85,479, forward strand.
ACGGCCGTGCTCGCCGCGTTGCTGTGGTGGGTGCTCGAAGGCACGCGGCTCGGCAGTACGGTGCGCGCGGGCAGCGAATCGACGGAGATGGTATCGCTGCTCGGCATCAACGTGACGCGCGTGTTCAGTCTCGTGTTCGCGCTCGGCGCGGCGACGGCGGCACTCGCGGGCGTGCTCGCCGCACCGATCCGCGGCGTCGATCCGTTCATGGGCATCGAGGCGCTCGGCGTCGCGTTCGTCGTGGTCGTGGTCGGCGGGATGGGGAATTTTCTCGGAGCGCTCGTGGGCGGGTTGCTGGTCGGTATCGTGCAGAGCCTGATGAGCACGCTGTGGCCGGAAGGCGCACGGCTGATGATCTATGTCGCGATGGCGGCCGTGCTGCTGTTGCGTCCGAACGGGTTGCTGGGGAGGGCCGCATGATCGAATCGTCGAAACCGCTGCCGTCGGGAGCGGCAGTCTCGCAGCGCGTGCCTGCATGGCGCTCTGCGTTGCAACGCCCGGAGGGCTGGCTCGCGGTGGCCGTCGTGTGCGTGCTGCCGGTCGCGCTGAGCTCGGGCTCGCTCGCGACCGAAGTGCTGGTGTTCGCGCTCGCCGCGCTCGGCTGCAACCTGCTGCTGGGCTATACGGGGCTGTTGTCATTCGGGCAGGGCATCTTCTTCGGGCTCGGCAGCTACGCGGCGGGGCTGGTGCTGACGCACGGCGTCGCATCGGTGACCGCTGCGCTCGCTGCAGCCACCGTGCTCGGAGCCGTCGCGGCGGCGCTCGTCGGCTGGTTCTCGATCCGGCAGCGTGGCACCTACTTCGTGATGCTGACGCTCGCGTTCGGGCAGCTGTTCTACTTTCTCGCCTACACGACGCCGGACGTCACGGGCGGCGACAACGGGCTGCTCGACATCCCGCGTCCCGCGCTCGCCGCGTTCGGGCATCCGCTCGTTTCACTCGATTCGCCGTGGCGCTACTACGGCTTCGTCGCGGTGCTGTTTGTCGCGGTGTTCTGGCTGCTGTTGCGCGTGTCGCGCTCCGTGTTCGGCCGCACGCTGCTCGCGATCCGCGACAACGAGGCGCGCGCGGCGGCGGCCGGCTACGACGTGAAGCGCTTCAAGCTTGCGGCGTTCGTGCTTTCGGGGGCGGTCACGGGTTTCGCGGGTGCGCTGCACGCGTTGATGACGGGCATCGCGCCGCTGTCGAACATCGACTATCACACGAGCGAGATGATCCTCGTGATGACGGTGATCGGCGGCACGGGAAACCTGTTCGCGTCGGTGCTCGGCGCGGCATTCTACGTGCTGTTCGCGGACTGGCTGTCGACGCTGTGGCCGCGCTGGCTGCTGCTGCTCGGCCTCGTGCTGATCGCGGTCAGCCTGTTCATGCAGCGCGGGTTGTGGGGATTGGGTGAACGCGTCGTGGCGTCGCTGCGGCGCGGCGGACGCACGGCGGCGACGACCGAGGAGCGGCAATGAGCGAAGCGATTCTCGAAGCGCGCGGCATCGTCAAGCGCTACGGCAAGTTCACGGCGCTGGGCGGCGTCGATCTGCGGATCATGCCGCGCACCGTGCATTCGGTGATCGGGCCGAACGGCGCCGGCAAGACGACACTGTTCCATACGTTGACGGGCACGCTGCCGATCACGTCGGGCTCGATCCTGTTCGACGGTCACGACGTGTCGCGCGAACCCGATCACAAGCGCGTGCGGCGCGGCATCGCGCGCTCGTTCCAGGTGACGAGCCTGTTTCCGAACCTGAGCGTGCGCGAGAACCTGCGCGTTGCCGCGCAGGGCGTCGAATCGCGGCGCGCGCTGAATCCGTGGACGCCGCCGCGCGGTGCGCTTGCGCACGACGGCATCGTCGACGACGTGCTCGAGCGGCTCGGCCTGCAGCGCTTCGCCGATACGGCGGCCGGCGTGCTGTCGCACGGCCAGCAGCGCCGGCTCGAGGTCGGGATGGCGCTGGCGGCGCGACCGCGCGCGATCTTTCTCGACGAGCCGACGTCGGGCATGGGGATCGACGATCTCGACGACATGAAGGCACTGATCCGCGGCCTGCGCGACGACTACACGGTTGTGCTGATCGAACACAACATGGGCATCGTGATGGACATCTCGGACACGATCACGGTGATGCAGCAGGGCCGCGTGCTGGTCGAAGGCAAGCCGGATGCGATTCGCGGCGACGAGCGCGTGCGCAGCGCGTATCTCGGCAACATGATCACGGGAGGCCGCGCATGATGCTCGACGTGAAGGAGGTTCATGCGTACTACGGCAAGAGTCACGTGCTGCAGGGCATTTCGCTGAACGTGAACGAAGGCGAGACGGTGACGCTGCTGGGGCGCAACGGTGCGGGCAAGTCGACGACGCTCAAGACCATCGCCGGTGTCGTGGCACCAACCGGTGGCACGGTGACGTTCGCGGGCCGCTCGCTGTCCGGGCAGCCCGCGCACCGGATCGCCACGCGCGGGCTGTGCTTCGTGCCCGAGCATCGCGGGATTTTCCGGCTGCTGTCGGTCGAGGAAAACCTGCTGCTCGGCGCGCGCCGGGATTCGCCGTGGCAGCTCGACGACATCTACCGGATCTTTCCGCGCCTGAAGGAACGCCGCCGCAACGGCGGCGCGCAGCTGTCGGGCGGCGAACAGCAGATGCTCGCGATCGGACGCGCGCTGATGAACCACCCGCGGCTGCTGATGCTCGACGAGCCGGTCGAGGGGCTCGCGCCGGTGATCGTCGAGGAGATCGTCGCGCAGTTGAAGCAGATCAAGGCGGCCGGCGTCGCGATCCTGCTCGTCGAACAGAACCTCGAAGTGTGCACGCAGCTCGCGGACCGCCACTTCGTGATCGAACAGGGCGTGATCGTCTATGAAGGCAGCAACGCGGCGTTCGCGGCCGATCACGAGGTAAAGGACCGTTACCTGGGCGTCGGCGTCGCGTAAGCGCCATGCCCTTTCATTGCGAGGAATTTCATCGATGCAAGATCAGGATTCGACATCGGGCGTCGCGGCGTCCGGCTTGCGCGTTGACGGCGCGAGGCTGTGGGACAGCCTGATGCGTCTCGCGCGAATCGGCGCGACCGACAAGGGCGGCGTATGCCGCCTCGCGCTCACCGAACTCGATCGCGAGGCGCGCGACCTGTTTGTCGCGTGGGCGAAGGAAGCCGGCTGTACGGTGCGTGTCGATGCGATCGGCAACATCTTCGCGCGGCGTGCGGGCGAACGCGACGACCTGCCGCCCGTGGCGACGGGCAGCCATATCGACACGCAGCCGACCGGCGGCAAGTTCGACGGCAACTACGGCGTGCTCGCGGGCCTCGAAGTGCTGCGCACACTCGACGACGCGGGCGTGCGCACGCGTGCGCCGCTCGAGGTCGCCGTCTGGACCAACGAGGAAGGCTCGCGCTTCGTGCCCGTGATGATGGGCTCCGGCGTGTTCGCGGGCGCGTTCACGCTCGACCATGCGCTCGCGCAATGCGACCGCGACGGCGTGTCGGTACGCGACGCGCTGGTTGCGATCGGCTATGCGGGCGATGCGGGCGGCGGGCACGGCGCGCATCCGGTCGGCGCGTATTTCGAAGCGCATATCGAGCAGGGGCCGGTGCTGGAGGCGCACGACACGACGATCGGCGTGGTCGAGGGCGCACTCGGGCAGCGCTGGTATGACGTGACCGTGCACGGGATGGAGGCGCACGCCGGCCCGACGCCGATGGAATTGCGGCGCGACGCGTTGCTGGTCGCGGCCGATCTCGTGCGTGCGGTGAACGCAATCGCGCGCGCGCATCCGCCGCACGGGCGCGGCACGGTCGGCTGGGTCGACGTGCACCCGAATTCGCGCAACGTGATTCCCGGCCGCGTGACGCTGACCGTTGACCTGCGTGCAGCCGACGACGCGACGCTGGCGGCGATGGATGCGGAGCTGCATGCAACATGCACCGACCTGGGCGCGGCGGCAGGGATGCGGATCGATATCGAACCGGTCGTGTACTTTCCGCCGCAGCCGTTCGATCCAGCGCTGGTCGAGCAGGTTCGCGCCGGCGCGAACGCGCTCGGGCTGTCGTCGATGAACGTGATCAGCGGTGCGGGCCACGACGCTGTGTATCTCGCGCGCGTTGCACCGACCGCGATGATCTTCGTGCCGTGCAAGGACGGGATCAGCCACAACGAGATCGAGGATGCCGATCCGGCGCATCTGGAAGCCGGCTGCAACGTGCTGCTGCACGCGATGCTGGGCGCTGCCGGGATCGCGGAGGGCTCTGCGCGATGAGGATCCTGATCGCCCGGATGAACCACGAGACCAACACGTTCTCGCCGGTGCCGACACCGCTTGCCGCGTTCGGCCGCAACGGCCCCGACTGGGGCGACGATGCGTATCGCGCGAATCGCGGGATGCGCACCGCGATGGCCGCGTTCCTCGACGCGGCCGAGCGTGAAGGCGCCGGGATCGTCACGCCCGTATCGGCGGCCGCGAACCCGAGCGGGCCGGTCGCGGCCGACGCGTATGCGGCGATCTGCGATGCGATCGTCGCGGCCGCGCCGGGTTGCGATGCCGTGATGCTCGACCTGCACGGCGCGATGGTGGCCGAGCAGAGCGCGGACGGCGAGGGCGACCTGCTCGAACGCGTGCGCGCGGCGCTGCCCGATGCGCCGATCGCGGTCGCGCTCGACCTGCATGCGAACGTCACGCAGAAGATGGTCGACCACGCGGACGTGATCGTCAGTTTCAAGACTTATCCGCACGTCGACATGTACGAGACGGGCGAGCATGCGGCGCGCGTGCTGCTCGATCGTCTCCACGGTCGCGCGCGGCCCGTGCTCGCATGGCGGCAGCCGCCGTTGATGACGTCGACGCTGCGCAGCGCGAGCGCCGAAGGCGCGATGCGGCGTGCGGTGGAGGCCGCGCGCGCGGCCGAGGCCGACGGGATGCTCGCGGTATCGGTGCTGCCCGGCTTCTCGCTCGCGGACATTCCCGCGCCGTGCATCAGCGTCGTCGTCGTGGCCGATGGCGACCGCGCCGCGGCCGACGCGGCGGCCGAGCGCATCGCGCGGCAGATCTGGGACGAGCGCGACGCGTTCGTTTATCGCAGCGCGCCGCTTACCGAATCGGTCGCGCAGGCCGCGGCGCTCGCGCGCGACGCGGATCGCCCCGTGCTGATGCTCGATCACGGCGACAACTGCATGTCGGGCGGCCCGTGCGACACGATGGACCTGCTCGAGGCCGCGCTCGGGCACGGGCTCGACGGCATCGTCAGCGGGCCGCTGTGCGACCCGCAGGCCGTCGCCGCGCTGATCGACGCGGGAGTCGGCGCGACCGTGACGGTGCCGGTCGGCAACCGCCTGCCGTCGCACGGCGGCGTGCGGCGCGAGCCGTTTCGCGCGACCGGCATCGTGCGTGCGCTCACCGACGGCGAATACGTGATCACGGGGCCGACATACACGGGCCAGCGCGCGTACATGGGCCGCACGGCCGTGCTCGATATCGGCGCGGCCACGCTCGTCATCACCGAGCGTACGCAGGAGCCGTGGGACCTCGGCGTGTTCGAGAGCGTCGGCGTCGATCCGCGCCGCGCACGCTTCCTGCTGCTGAAATCGCGGATGTATTGCCGGCCGGTGTTCGTGCCGATCGCGGCCGCGCTGGTCGAGTGCGACAGCCGCGGCGTGACGGGCTCGGACTACGGGCTGTTTCACTACGAGCGGCTGGCGCGGCCGGTGTATCCACTCGATGATGTCGGCGAGTGGCCGTCCGGCGCGCGACGGACGGGTTGACCGAAACGAACCGGGTGCGGGACGCCGGATTCGGCGGCTTTCGGGCATCATGCGGTGGTTTGACCCGTCGAGCAGCAGGGTCGAGCCAACCATTGCATCCGCAACCGATCCGGAGAACCGACCGCCATGCATTCGAATCCTTTCCGCCCGCGCAGCGCGCGCCTGCTCGCCGCGCTGACCCTCGCCACGACGGCCGTTGCCGTGCACGCCGCCGACTGGATCGTGTCCGGCAACGACGGCAAGTACCAGCGCGTCGAGGGCCGCGACACCTATCTCGCTTCGCCGCCCGCCGACACGCTGACGCTGCTCGACGCCAGCACGTTCCCGCCGAAGGTCGCGCGGCAGGTCGACGTCGAGAACGGCATCCAGGGGCCGCCGCAGGCCGTCGCGATCACGCCCGACGCGAAGCTCGCGCTTGTCGGCGCGCCGACGCGCTACGACACGGCCGCGAAGCAGCTCGTGTTCGACACGTTCCTGCAGGTCGTGAATCTCGACGCCGCGCCGCCGTCGGTCACGCGCGTCGAGCTCGGCACGCATCCGCAAGGGATCGCGATCGACCGCTCGGGCAAGCTCGCGCTCGTCGCGAACGTCGACGGCAGCGTGTCGATCCTTCGCATCGACGGCACGCAGGTGATGCTCGACGGCAGCCTGAAGATCGGCAAGAAGCGGCTGGCCGGGATCAGCTTCACGCACGACGGCAAGCATGCGCTCGTGTCGCTGCGCGACGAGCAGGGCATCGCGGTGCTGAACGTCGACGACGGCAAGGTGACCGACAGCGGGTCGCGCCTGAGCACGGGTGTCGCGCCTTACACGATCGACGTGTCGAGCGACAACCGCTGGGCTGTCGTCAGCAACGTGGGGCTGGCCGGGCTGCCGGGTTATACGGGCACGCTCGCGGGCGATGCCGATTCGGTCGCACTGATCGACGTGTCGCGCGTGCCGTTCCGCACGGTCCAGTACCTGACGGTGCCGTCGCTGCCGGAAGGCGTCGCGATTTCGCCGGACGGGAAGTGGATCGCCGTGCAGGCGATGGACGGCTCGAACCTGACGGCCGACAATCCGGGTCGACACAAGATCGGCAAGGTGCTGCTGTTCGAAATCCGCAACGGGCAGGCCGTGAAGGTGAGCGAGGTGCCCGGCGGCGAAGCCGCGCAAGGCATCGTGTTCACCGCGGACAGCCGGCACGTGATCGTGCAGTTCAACGTCGAGCGGCAACTGGCGTTCTATGCGGTGGAAGGCGGCAAGCTGCGCGATACGGGCAAGCGGATCGCGCTGACGGGCGGACCGTCGTCGCTGCGGACGTTGCCGCGCTGACGCGCACGGCATCCGTTCGTCCCGTTCTTCACGTTCATGCGGCGCCCGGGTTCGCCGGGCGCCCGTCAATGCACCTCCCGGTGCGCCGCCGTTGCAACGCAACAAATGGCGGGAATGCATACCCGAAGCTGATTAACTTCCGATTGTTTAGTTAAACAAACTGAAAATTCGGGAAACTTCTCGTGGTGAATAAACAGTCGTTACGGCACTGTAAGCCCCTGGGAAGGATGTGACGTTCCCGGAGACAGGGCGGTGAGGCGACGGTTGCGGCAGCAACGATCGTCGCGGGGTATTCGCATGTAACGAGTCAGCATGACGTCGCCTGGAGGGCCAGTCGACGCCACGCCGCGCGGCATCAATGTGCCGCACGGCGTGCCGGATGATCGCGGCGCCAGAACAATCGTTTTGATTAACGGTACTAAACGAAAAAATGAGACATCCACGACTCTTGCTCGTCGCCGCGCTGACCTGCGCGGCGCTTGCCGCGTGCGGCGGCGACGACGTGAACGGTGTTAAGACGGCCAGCAACGGCGCGGGAGACACGCCGTCGACCGTGCCGCCGACTTCGGACCCCTCCCGGCCGCCGCAGCCCGATCAGCCGGCGCCGCCCAGGCGCACCGACATGCAACTGACCCGGTTCGTCAATCCGCTCATCGGCACGCAGGTCAACTCGGACTCGGGCTACGCGGGCAACGTGAGCCCGGGCGCGATGGTGCCGTTCGGGATGGTGAATTTCGGGCCCAACACGCCGCGCTACAACTTCAACGGCTCGGGCGGCTACCTGTCGACGGGCGGGGCGGGCGGCACGATCGACTTCTTCAGCGTGACGCACCTGAGCGGTGTCGGGTGCCCGGGGCAGGGCACGGTCGCGATGCTGCCGGCCGATGCGGCGAAGGCGATCGCGTCGGGTGGCCGGCCGACCGGAATCGGGTACAGCTATGCGGATGAAACGGCCGAACCCGGGTACTACAAGGTCCGCCTCGCGAACGGCATCGTCACGGAGCTGAGCGCGACGGCGCGCTCCGGCATCGCGCGCTTCACGTACACGGACAAGGACAAGGGCTTCTTCTCGATCGACGCGAAGCTGAACGGCAACAGCGATTCGGGCAGCACGAAGGTCACCGCCAGCAACGTCGCGCTGGCGCTCGCGAGCGACGGCAGGTCGATGAGCGGGCAGGCCGTCGCGCCGGCGTTCTGCACGCCGTACGGCACGGTGTGGAACGCGCCCGTGTATTTCTACGCGATCTTCGACAAGCCGCTGCGCAAGCAGGCGGGCACGTCGGCGGTGAATACCGTCAGCAACGGCGCGGCGACGCTGCAGTTCGACCTGACCGACACCGACCGCACCGTCACCGTGAAGGTCGGGGTCTCGTCCGTCAGTATCCAGAATGCGCAGGCCAACCTGAAAGCCGAAGGCGAAAAGCTCGCGTTCGACGACGCGCGCAACAACGCGTCCGGCTTGTGGAACGACCGGCTCAACACGATCCAGATCGACCAGGCCGCCGCGCCCGCATCGCTGAACGCGACGCAGAAGGCGAACCTGACGAAGTTCTACACCGCGCTCTATCGCGTGTTCGGCACGCCGACGCTCTACAGCGACACGAACGGCGAATTCCGCAGCATGCGCCAGCCGAAGAACGCGAGCGGCGGCTATCCGGCGTCGGTCGACCAGACCGGCACCGTGCCGCAGCGCGCGACGGCAAAGGTCGGCGACTACGCATTCCGGCGCACCGACGGCTCGCAGGGCGGCGCGGGCAACCACTACACGGGCTTCTCGCTGTGGGATACGTACCGGTCGCAAACGCAGTTGCTGGCGCTGCTCGCGCCAAAGGAAACGAGCGACATGATGCAGTCGCTCGTGGTCGACGGGCTTCAGTGCGGCGCGTTCCCGCACTGGGTCGACGGCAGCGACGATTCGACGCCGATGGCCGGCGACAACGCGCTGAACGTGATCGCCGGCGCGTACAAGTTCGGCGCGACCGATTTCGATCTGGTGTCGGCTGCGCGGCTGACGAAGCAGTCGGTGTTCGATCCGTCGAGCGCATGCAACGACCGCACGAGCGCAGCGGGCCTCGCCAACTTCCTGACGGCCCACTACCTGTCGCAGGGCGACGACGGTCACTCGTCTTCGGCCACCATCGAGCGCGTGCTGAGCGACCGTTCCGCGGCCGCGTTCCTGCAGGCATTGCCCGCCAGCGTGCTGAACGCGCCGTCGGTCGGCGTGACGCCCGACAACATCGGCACGCTGTACACGCGGGCCGGGTGGTGGCGCAACATCTTCGACTACACGAACAAGGTGATCGCCGCGCGCAATGCGCCGCCGGCCGGCTCGGCGCCGGGCACGCTGGGGACGCTCGTGCAGGGTTCGTTCCATGAATCGACCGAGCCGAACTACTTCTGGACCTTCGCACAGGACTGGAGCGCGCTGATCGACGCGATCGGCGGCAAGCAGGCGGCCGTCGCGCGGCTGAACACGCTGTTTGCGATCACGACGCCGTTCTCGACCGTGCCGGCCTCCGGCGACCTGAACGGCGGCGAATCGTCCACCGGCCTGTACATCGGCAACGAACCGTCGTTCCAGTCGCCGTGGGGCTACAACTGGGCCGGGCAGCCGAGCGGTGCGCAGTACATCCTGCCGATCATCATGTCGAAGGCGTTCACGACCGCGCGCGACGGGCTGCCGGGCAACGACGACATGGGGGCGACGTCGAGCTGGTACGTGTGGGCGGCACTCGGCATGTTCCCGGTGATTCCGTCGGAAGCGGGGCTCGCGCTGTCCACGCCGCAGTTCAGCGGGATCACCGTCTGGTTCGGCAACGGCAAGACGCTGCGGCTCGAAAGCGACAAGCAGGTGGCGATGGACGGTGCGGGGCACCCGTCGTTTGCGTATATCCAGTCGCTGAAGGTGAACGGCGCGGACTACGCGGGCTCATGGTTGCCGCTGGGCAAGATCGCCAATGGCGGCACGATGAGCTACACGCTGTCGGCTGCGCCGACGCAATGGGCGGCCGCCGACAACCTGACGCCGCCGTCCGGGCCGAACGCGGACTATACGCAGATGACGGCCGGCAGTCCGTCGACGGTGATGCGCATGCGCCGGGCCGGCGCGCAGTGAACGTGACCGGCGCGCGCGCGGCTTCGCGCCGCGCGCGCGCCCGCGACGATGTCGGCATCATCAGGGAGACAACCACATGACGTCGAAAGAACGCCGGAAATTCCTGTCGTATGGCGCCGCACTGGTCGGCACGAACTGGCTCGCCGGCTGCGGTGGCGACATGGATGCGCCCGCCGGCGCGTCCGGCACGCCCGGCGCCGACGGCCCCGCGACGGTCACGCCCGTCGTGCCGGGCGACCCCGAACGCAGTCTGCTGGCCGCGCAGGATCTCACGACGAACTGGACGTTCGCCCCGGCGAGCAGCCTGCCGGGCGCCGGCGGCGCGCAACTGTCGGGCGCGGGCGGCGTGACGGGCATGGCGCCGGCGACGGTGCCCGGTACCGTGCTGAACAGCATGATCGTCAACGGCAAGTATCCCGACCCGTTCTACGGCCGCATCGTCACGGACACCATTCCCGACACGCTGAAGGACACCGACTACTGGTATCGGACGACCTTCACGGCGCCCGCACGGCAACCGGGGCAGCGGCTGTGGCTGCGCTTCGGCGGCGTCAACTACTGCGCCGAGGTCTGGCTGAACGGCGCGCCCGTCGGCCGGCTCGAAGGCGCGTTCAAGCAGGGGGCGTTCGACATCTCGAGGCTGGTGCCGCAAGCGGGCGGCACGGCCGGTCTCGCGGTGCGCGTCGTCAAGCCGGATTTCTCGGAAGGGCCGCTGCTGCCGAGCTACGCGAGCGGCGTCACGCGCGGCGGACGCAACGGCGGCCCGACCGGCGTCACGCTGAAGAACGGGCCGACCTTCTTCTGCTCGGCGGGCTGGGACTGGCTGCCGACGATCCCCGATCGCGAACTCGGCATCTGGCAGCCAGTGGCATGGTTCACGACCGGCGCGGTGCGGATCGCGGCGATCAACGTCGCGCACACGCTGTCCACCGACCTGTCGCGCGCCGAGTTGCGGCTCGATCTCGAACTGGACAACGGCTCCGGCGCGGATCTCGTCGCGACCGTCGTCGGCACCGTCGGCAACGGCGCGCCGTTTCGCCACGACATCGCGATTCCCGCATCGAGCACGACGACGAAGGTGTCGCTCACGTCGTCGGATATCGCGGCGCTGTCGATCAGGCAGCCGAGCCTGTGGTGGCCGAACGGGTATGGCGAACCGAACCTCTACGCGGTGACGGTCGGCATCGAGGTGGCGCGCAGGCGCTCGGACGAGCGCACGCTGAAGGTCGGCCTGCGCCGCATCGAATACGTGCGCGACATCGGCATGGGGCCGCAGTTGAGCATCACGGTCAACGGCCTGCCGATCCTCGTGATGGGCGGCAACTGGGGGCTCGACGAAGCGCTGAAGCGCATTCCGCGCGAACGGCTGTTCAACCAGGTGCGGCTCCATCGCGACGCGAACCTCAACCTGATCCGCAACTGGAACGGGCAGAGCACGAGCGACGATTTCTTCGATGCATGCGACCGCTACGGGATCCTCGTCTGGCAGGACTTCTTCTTCTCGACCGAAGGCGACGGGTCGGGGCCGGCCAACGTGCCGCGCGATCTCGACAACATCCGCGACGTGATCGCGCGCAACCGCCATCGTCCGTCGATCCTGCTCTGGTGCGGCGGCAACGAAGGTGCGCCGCCGCCGGCACTCGTCAAGGGGCTCGACGCGCTCGTCGCCGAACTCGACCCGCAACGCCTGTGCCTCACGAGTTCGGCCGGCGATACGGGCGCCGGCGCGGTGAACGGCTATTCGTCGGGCGGCCCGTACAACTGGGCGTCGCCGCAGGCGGCATTCAGCCGCGGCTACGGCACGACGTCGATTGCGTTTCACAACGAGGTCGGCTCGCATTCGATCCCGACGCTCGAATGCGTCGAATCGATGCTGCCGCCCGGCTCGTACGAATGCCCGGACGACTTCTGGGCCGACCGCGACATGAACGGCAACGGCGCGTACTACCCGTCGGTCGGCAAGCAGGGCGGCGCCGGCTACATCGCGATGACGGCGCAGCGCTACGGCGCGATCCGCAATCTCGCGGACTTCGTGCGCAAGGCGCAGATGATGAACTACGAATGCATCCGCTCGATCTACGAGGCGAACGCGGCCGTGATGATCGGCCCGGTGGCCGGGAAGATCACGTCGCCGGCCACCGGCGTGATCATGTGGATGACGAACCCCGCGCAACCGAGCTTCGTGTGGCAGATATACAGCCACGACCTCGACGCGCACGCGTCGTTCTTCGCAGTGCGGCACGGGTGCCGTCGCGTCAATGCGATCCTCGATGCGAATACCGCCGACGTGACGATCGCGAATCACACGGCGGCGGCCGTCACCGGCCGCGTCGAGATGCGCGTGTACAACCTCGACGGCACGTCGAGCAGCCAGACCGTCGCGGACGTCGGCGGCGTCGCGAAGGCATCCTATCGCGTGGTGGCGAACCTGAAGGCGGCGATGGCCGCGGCGAAGTCGGACGTGTGCATCGTGTCGCTCGTGCTGACCGATGCGGGCGGCAATACGCTTGCGGAGAACGTGTACTGGCGACAGCGCGACGGAGGCGATACCGCGTACACGTCGCTCGATACGATGCCGGGCGCGGCGGTTGCCATCGGCGCGGCATCGGCCGAGACCAACGACACGACGACGCGCATCACGGTCGACGTCGCGAACATCGGCACGACGTTCGCGTTGATGACGCACTTGCAGGTATTCGATCCGTCGACCGGCGCGCGCGTGCTGCCCGCGTTCTACAGCGACAACTACCTGAACCTGATGCCGGGCGCGAAGCGGCAGATCACGATCGATTTGCCGCATGCGAGCGGTGCGCCGGTATCGCGCGCCGCGCTGCGCGTCGACGGGTGGCGGCTCGACCGCCCGAACTGCAGGCTCGGGCTCGGCGGCGTGCCGGTCGTGTTCAACGAGCGCGCGCTGGCGGTCGATCCGGCGGTGCCGACGTTCGGGGCATGCTGACGGGGCGGCGTGGGCGTGGGCACGATGCCGTGCAAGCGGCAGCGAGCCGTTCGAGCGCCGCGTGAAGGCACGCGGCGCTCGTTGCATGCCCGATCGCCGGCGAGCCGTTACGGCTTGAGAAACCTGTCGAGCCAGCGCGGTGTCGCCGCGCGATCGAAGACGACGTGCAGCTCGGGACTGAACGCGCCGTATTCGAGCCCGTGGCGTTGGGCAAGCAGCGTCAGGGACTGCGGCGTGTGAAACGAGATGTGCCCGTTGCGCGGCACGCAGTACCACCACTGCTCGATGCCGCGCTCGATGATCTCCCGGCTGATCAGCGACGTCTGGAACAGCAGCGCGCCGTCGCGTTTCCGGTAACGCATGATCTGGTCGAAGAGGTCGAACGGCGCCGGATGATGCTCGAACACCTCGAACGACAGGATCGTGTCGAACGTGCCTTCGGGCGGAACCGGGTGCGAGAACGGATCGTACGACGTCACGTCCGTGAAGCCGCGCGACGCCAGTTTCCGTTCCAGCAAGCCCAGCCCCGAGCCGAAATCGAGAATCCGGCCTTCCCGCATTTCCGCGAAACTGGTGCAGATCAGGTCGGCATGCTGCTGCGGACGGATCTCGAGATACTCGGGATCGTGGCGCGCATAGTCGGCGTTATAGACATGCTGCGCGAAATCGTCGTGGGTCCAGCTGTCGAACATGGGCGCCCACGTGAAGCCGCATTGCTCGCAAGCATGGTAGTAGACCGGCACGCCCGCAAACGGGTCGACTTTCTTCCCGGCAATGAAGTCGGCGCCGCAGCGCGAGAAATCGACCAGCCCGCAGATGGGGGCGCGGGCCGAACACACCTTGCAGGCGAGGGCGGCCGGGTGGCGGTTCGAACCATGATTCAAATTCCGTTCTCCTGGTTGCCGGCGAGGCGTGCGCGTGACAGACGGTGCGGGAGAGGCTATCACAGTCGCGCCGGCCGTCGCGATCGGGCGCGGCCGCGTGGCCCTGCGCGCTTACGGACGCAGCAGGTCGAATCCGCCGAACACGACGACACCGCTCAACACGATCATCGCGACGGAATGCTGGCCGAAGTAGAGAATCGCGGCGGCAAGCCACGTCGTGATGCAGAAGGCGCCGATGCGGGCCATCGTGTGTTCCTCGAATGCGTGATGAAGTGAGCGCGCGCCGGACGGCGTTCGCCGCTTGAAGCGGCGAGCGGGGCACGCAGGCGAACGGAAAAGGCGACCCGCGCGGCCGCGACCGCGGCGTCGGCACGTGTCGCGTGCCGCGCCCGGAAGGGCGGGAGTCGATACCGGCGGCGTTGCGCGCTCGCGCCCCGGGGGCAGCGGGCGCGCGACTTCCGCCGGCGAAGCCGCGATTTTATCAGCGCTGCGGCGCCGCGAATCTGGCCCTTTCGCGACTAAAACCGGCGATCTTCAGCCAAATCTGTCGGGCCCCGATACTCAAGTTTCGTGTGACGAATGCCGTAAACGAATTGGAAGGCAATTTTGCCCCCCAGCCACGATTCGTTTACCGACACAGGGACCGACACGATGCAGATCGATTTCTCCACGACCACGCGCACCTCGCTGGCGGACGCGAGCCCGGGCGCGAACGCTTCGTCGGCCGCGCCCGCCGCGACGTCATCCACCGATGGCGCGACGAATGCCGCGGGCGCGACGGGTACGACGAGTACGGCAGGCACGTCCGGTGCGCAGGGTTCGACCGGTGCCACCGGCGAAACGCTCGGCGCATCGGGCGCGTCGTCCGACGATCCGGCGGTCGCGCAGCTGAAAGCGTTGATCGACCGGTTGCAGAAGCAGCTGGCCACGATCGAGCGCCAGATGGCGAGCGCGGCGCAGCGCGCGAAGGACGACCCGGCCGCGGCGGTCGAACAGCAGTCGCTGAGCGCGGAAGCCGGCGCGATCGCGGGGGCGCTGGCGACCGCGATCGCGCAACTCGCGGCGGCCGTCGAGAAGACGGGCGGCTCGTCGGCAGGCGGGCTGGTGTCGACGCAGGCCTGAGCGGATGCGGCCGCGGCGGCCGCACGCATTACAATCGCAAGCACGTCTCCCTCGACAGGACGGCAGAACGATGCATGCGGAACTCGATGACGACGACCTCGTCCGCTTCGACGCGCAAGGCGGCACGCCGCTGCCGGCGGCCGACGCGCAAGGATGGCTCGAACACGACGGCGCGCGCATCTGGCACGCGTCGTTCGGCCACGGCCCGCCGGTCGTGCTGCTGCACGGCGGCCTCGGCCACGGCGGCAACTGGGGCAACCAGGTGCCGGCGCTGCTCGCGGCCGGCTACCGCGCGATCGTGATCGACAGCCGCGGCCACGGCCGCAGTACGCGCGACGCTCAGCCCTATTCCTACGAACGCATGGCGTCGGACGTGCTCGCGGTGCTCGATGCGCTGCACGTCGACCGTGCGCGCTTCGTCGGCTGGAGCGACGGCGCGTGCATCGCGCTCGTGCTGGCCGATCGCGCGCCGGAACGTGCGGCCGGCGTGTTCTTCTTCGCATGCAACATGGACCCGGGCGGCACGAAGGAGATCGTGCCGGGCCCGCTGCTCGACCGCTGCTTCGCGCGGCATCGCAAGGACTATGCGGCGCTTTCCGCGACACCGGGCGAGTTCGACGCATTCGTCGCGGCCGTCAGCGAAATGATGCGCACGCAACCGGATTACAGCGCGGAGGATCTCGCGGCGATCGCCGTGCCGGTCACGATCGTGCTGGGCGAGCACGACGAATTCATCCGGCCCGAGCATGCGGCGTACCTGGCGCGTACGATTCCGGGCGCGACGCTGACGATCCTGCCCGGCGTGAGCCATTTCGCGCCGCTGCAGCGGCCCGCGCGGTTCAACGCGGCGATGCTGGCGTTTCTGGACCGGTTGCCGGGGTGACGCGCTCGAGCCTCGTGTTGTCGGCGCCGTGACTCGCTTGTACGGCAACGTCACCGACGTGTCGCGTTCGTGGCAGTGCACTTGACGGTGCCGCCCGACGTTCCCCGCAAACCATCGAGCACGCCGCGACGACGGCAGCGGTCATCCACGCCTTCGCCAATCCCATAAGTTTTTCTTTAGGCTCGATCAACATAACGTCGATTGTTGACGGACGGCTTACAGCGGATAGTCCTGCTTCGGCAGGCCGGCCGCTGCGATTTCCGCATGGCGCGACCGGATCTGTTGTCCACGCAACCATCGGAAATCGAAGGAACCGCAACCATGCGATTCAACGCGACACGCTTCGCCGCGACCCTGCTCGTCGCCGCGTGCGTCACCGCCACGGCCGGCCGCGCGGCCGCCGCCACCCCGGACGACCTCCACGACACCGTGACCCGCCACATCGCGCCGCTGATGAAGCAGTACGCGATTCCCGGCATGGCGGTCGGCGTCGTCGCCGACGGCAAGCCCTACGTGTTCGACTACGGCGTGATGTCGACGCAAACCGGCAAGCCCGTCACCGGCGACACGCTGTTCGAAATCGGCTCGGTCAGCAAGACGCTGACCGCGACGCTCGCGGCCGACGCGCAGGAGGGCGGCGAACTGTCGCTGGCCGATCCGGTCGGCAAGTACCTGCCTGCCATGCAGGGCAAGCCGTTCGGTGTCGTGACGCTGCTCGATCTCGGTACGCACACGTCCGGCGGCATGCCGGTACAGGTGCCGGACGGCATCCGCGACGACGCGGGGCTGATCCGCTATCTCGACGCGTGGCGGCCCGCGCACGCGCCGGGTACGTACCGGACGTATTCGAACGTGTCGGTCGGCATGCTCGGGTGGCTCACCGCAAAGGCGATGCACAAGGATTTCGCGGTGCTGATGGAGCAGCGGCTCTTTCCCGCGCTCGGCATGACGCACACGTACATCAACGTGCCGGAAGCACGTCAGGCCGACTACGCACAGGGTTATACGCAGGACGGCAAGCCGATCCGGATGACGGGCGGCATGCTGTGGCAGCCGGCCTACGGCGTGCGGACCGCGGCCGCCGACCTGCTGCGCTTCGTGCAGGCGAACATGGGGCTGATCGAAACCGCGCCGCGCCTGCAGCGTGCGCTCGAACGCACCCACACCGGCTATTTCCGCGCGGGGCCGCTGACGCAGGACCTGATCTGGGAACAGTATCCGTATCCGGTCGCGCTGCCGACGCTGCTCGAAGGCAACTCGATGAAGATGCTGCGCGACGGGTTGCCGGCCTCCGCGATCAAGCCGCCGCTCGCGCCGAGCGCGAATACGTGGATCAACAAGACGGGCTCGACCAACGGCTTCAGCACCTATGTCGCGTTCGTCCCGTCGAAGCGGATCGCGATCGTGATGCTCGCGAACCGCAGCTTTCCGAACGAGGACCGCGTGAAGGCCGCGTACGGGATTCTCGGGGCGCTCGACGGCCGGCGGTAACGTTTCAGCCGGCGGGCCGGTCGTGCCGCACGGCCGGCGTGCCGAGCTGTCGGGAAGGCGACCGATGCGGTCGCGACGAACCCGGACGAACGATGGCGCACGGCGGCGATGCCGCGCGGCTGGCGGATCGCCGACCTGTCGTGCAATGCCGCATCGATCGCGCCCGCCCGCCGCTCATTCGGGCGGCTGCTCGTCGTACGCGACGAAGATCTTCCGTGTGCGTTCGACGACTTCCCACGTGCCGCGAAAACCCGGCGGAATCACGAAACGATGGCCGGCGCGCAGAGTCTTCCGGTTGCCTTCGAGGTCGGTGATCACCGACGTGCCTTCGAGGATCTCGCAGTATTCCGCTTCGGTGTACGCGACGTGCCAGCAGCCGGGCGTGCTTTCCCAGATGCCGGTCGAGAAGCGGCCGCACGGACTCGCGAAGCCGGGTGTGAGCGTGTGCAGCGGATCGCCGGAAATCAGTTTCTCGGGCGATACGCGGTACTGCGTCGGCTCGCCGCTCGGGGCGAACGCGTCGGTGATGGAGGAAACGTCGATCATGATGAGCATGCTTCGTCGGGGTGGATGGATCGGGTGCGCGTGCGGCGCGCCCGTGCGAGGCGATCGCGATGCGTGGCCTCGCGTCCGACATCATCGCAGATCGACGCGCCTGTGCGGGCAGCGGCCGGATCGGACGCCGGGGAATCCCGGCCCGAAGCAGCGCCGCGCGATCGCGCAGCCGCGACGAACGCTTATGATGGGCGATCGACGCGGTCATGCGAACGCGACACACGAGGAGATCCGGTTGAGCATCACATGGGACGGCATCACGAGCGCCGACGTGCTCGGCGACGCGCAGGTCGCGACCCGGCACGCGCTGGCCGACGCGGCCAGGAACGGCGACTGGGCGACGATGCTCGCGCTCGTCGCGAAGGAGCGTGCGCTCGTCAACGCGACCCGGCTCGGCGGCACGTCGCTTCGTGCGCCGCTGCATCAGGCCGCCTGCGGCGGCGCACCGAAGGAGGTCGCCGCCGAACTGTTGCGGCTCGGTGCGTGGCGCATGCTGCGCGATGCCCGCGGCGAGCGCCCGGTCGATATCGCCGGGCGGCGCGGGCATCGGCATCTGGTCGATCTGCTGGCGCCGCAGCCGCGACGCTTCGTACCCGACGCCACGCTGTTCGCCATCCAGCGCCACTTCCACGCGATGATCCTTGGCCGCATCGCACATTTGCGCGTCGACGCGCTGCGCCTGCCCGAACTCGAACCGCTACTCGAACTCGACGCGCAGGCCGAACGCATGTGGTTCGCGGTGCCGGGCATGTATGGCGGATTCGGCTATGCGCTGCACACGGACGGCGATGCGGCGATGCTCGTGTCCGAAAGCTGGAGCCGCGTGGCCGGCGGCTCGGGCCAGCGGCACGAGATCACCGCGGACGGCTGTACGCTGGTCGACGAGGGGTTCGTCTGACGCGGCCGATCATCCCGTTGCGCTCAAAACTGTTTTCGCGACGCCGCCCTTCCTCGCGCAACGCCGGCCGCCGATACTGCGACGCACGACATTTCGCGAGACGTCTGCCGTACCGGCTGTCTCGCTCTCGGAGCAGCAGATGAAAGGCATCAGGATATTCGTGACGGGCGCGAGCGGCTACATCGGCGGCTCGGTGGCCGCGCGGCTCGTCTCGGCAGGGCACGTCGTCACCGGCTTGACGCGCGACGGTGACAACGCCGCGAAACTCGCGGCGGCCGGCATCATGCCGGTCGTCGGCACGCTCGACGACTCGGCGCTGCTGCAAGCGTTCGCGCGCGACGCGGACTGCGTCGTCAACGCGGCGAGCAGCGATCACCGCGAGGCCGTCGAGGCGATCATCGGCGCGCTGAGCGGCTCGGGCAAGACGTTCGTGCATACGAGCGGCACCAGCGTGATCGCGGACGACGCACAGGGCGCGCATGACGATGCCCCCGTATTCGACGAGACGACGCCCGTCGTCAAACCCGCGAAGGCCGAGCGCCGCGCGATCGACCGGCTCGTGATGTCGTCGGCCAACCTCGGCATCCGTTCGGCCGTGATCTGCAACAGCATGATCTACGGCGACGGCCTCGGCATCCGCCGCGACAGCGCGCAACTGCCGCTGCTCGCGGCGATCGCGCGCGATGCCGGCGCGGTGCGCGTGATCGGCAAGGGGCTGAACCGATGGTCGAACGTGCACGTCGACGATGTCGCCGATCTGTATCTGCGCGCGATCGATGCCGCGCCGCCCGGTGCGTTCTACTTCGCGGAAAACGGCGAAGCGTCGTTCGCGGAAATCGGCCATGCGCTCGGCGAGCGGCTCGGCTTGCCGTCCATCGTCGAATGGGATATCGCGGATGCGGCGCAGGCGCTCGGCCATTCGCGCGCGCATGACTCGCTCGCGTCGAACAGCCGCGTGAAGGCGTTGCGCGCGCGGCAGGAACTCGGGTGGGCGCCGACGCACGGCGCGATGCTCGACTGGATTCGCGACGAGATGCCCGTCGCCGCCTGACACGGTGTTGCCTTGTCTGACGAAAAGCGCGCCCGCCCGGGCGCGTTTGCGTATGCGGCCTCCTGCTTCATGCCGGATTGTTCGGACCATATTCGCCGCGAATCATTGAATCGAAATCAACTGTGATTCGCGCGCGCGCCGGCTTATCAAAGCGGCGCGGCGGCACTATCGTGGCGGTTTCCGAAACTGCGGAAGACTGCCGACCATGAAGACGACCCTCGACGAGATGCTCGCGTTCGTGACCATCGCCGATACCGGTTCGCTGACGGGTGCGGCCGACAAGCTGCACCAGCCGACCTCGGTGATGAGCCGGATCCTGCGGCGCCTCGAGGAGAAGCTCGACACGACGCTGATCCGCCGCACGACGCGCCGCCTCGAATTGACCGACGAGGGCAAGCTTTTTCTCGACTACGCACGCGACATCATCGCGTCGGTCGAATTTGCCGAGGAACAGATCGTCAGCCAGCGCGAGACGCCGTCCGGGCGCTTGCGGATCAACGCGGCGATGCCGTTCATGCAGCACGTGATCGCGCCGATGATGCCCGGCTTCCGCGAAGCCTATCCGGCGATCACGGCCGAACTCCATACGAGCGACGAGATCATCGACCTGCTCGAACAGCGCACCGACGTGGCGATCCGGATCGGCGAGCTGCGCGATTCGACGCTGCATGCGCGCCGGCTCGGCAGCAGCCGGCTGCGCATCCTGGCGAGCCCGGCCTATCTGGAGAAAGCCGGCGTGCCGACGAGCGTCGCCGATCTCGCGAACCATGCGCTGCTCGGCTTCGTGCAGCCGGAAACGCTGAACCACTGGCCGTTGCACACCGCCGACGGCGGCGTGTACCGGATTCATCCTGCGCTGCAGGCGTCGAGCGGCGAGACGCTGCTGACGCTCGCGCTCAGTGGCGCCGGCATCGTGTGCCTGGCCGACTACATGACGGGCACGCATCGCCGCGACGGCAGCCTCGTCGAACTGCTCGTCGACGATACCGTCGAGTTCCGCCAGCCGATTCATGCGGTGTTCTATCGCAATGCGACGCTGTCGTCGCGCATCGTCAGTTTTCTCGACTACTTGAGCGCGCAGTTGAAGGAAGGCGGCGACATCGACTGAGCCGGTACCGCACGCAGCCGGCCAAGCAACATGCAAAAGGGCGGCGGGTTCGAATCACATCGAACTCGCCGCCCTTTGCGTATCGACCGATGCGCGGCAGCGGTCGAACCTGAACCGCGCGCTTACTGCCCCAGCGCAGTCATCAGCCTGACCCGGCCGAGCATTTCCTCGGTGCGCGCCTGCGCGAGCGAATCCTCGGCCGCGAGCAGCGAACGCTGCACCTCCAGCGTATCGATGAACGCCGATTCGCCGCTGCGCCACGACCGGTTGATCTGCGTATAGGCGCCGCGCGCGTTCGACACCGCGCGTTCGAGGCGCTCGGTCCGGCTGTGATCGCGGGCGGTGGCGGCGATCGACGTCTCGACGTCGCCGACGGCCG
>NZ_LDVA01000292.1:0-43793 GCF_050768715.1 Burkholderia sp. ZZQ-2
AGGTGCTCGGCTATGTTTGACCTCTGGTGGCCCGAACTGCTCGACGCGATCCGCGACACGCTGTCGATGGTCGCCGCGTCGGCCGCGGTCGCGGCGCTGCTCGGCGTCCCGCTCGCGGTGATCCTCGTGACGACCGCGCCCGGCGGCATCTACGAGCGGCGCGGCGTGAACGCGGTGCTCGGCGCGCTCGTCAACGTGTTCCGCTCGACGCCGTTCATCATCCTGCTCGTCGCGCTGCTGCCGTTCACGCGCGTGCTGATCGGCACGACGATCGGCGTATGGGCGGCCGTCGTGCCGCTGTCGATCGCCGCGATCCCGTTCTTCGCGCGGATCGCCGAGGTGAGCCTGCGCGAAGTCGATCGCGGGCTGATCGAGGCCGCGCTCGCGATGGGCGCGAAGCGCCGTCACATCGTCTGGCACGTGCTGCTGCCCGAGGCGCTGCCCGGCATGCTCGGCGGCTTCACGATCACCGTCGTCGCGCTGATCGGCTCGACCGCGATGGCGGGTGCCGTCGGCGCGGGCGGGCTCGGCGATCTCGCGATCCGCTACGGCTATCAGCGTTTCGACACGACCGTCATGGCGACCGTGATCGTGATCCTGATCGCACTCGTTTCGGCCGTGCAAATCACGGGCGACCGCCTGGTCCGACGCGTGACCCGGCGTACCTGAGCGGCGCCACAAGCGCCGGCTCTTTTCATTGAAGACCCTGAGAGAACGATACCCATGACCTTACCCATCGGCGCGCCGCGTGAATGGAACGGACAATTCGAGGAAGCACTGTTCCTGGACGTCGCACGACGCCATCGTCCCGGCTTCCCGGACAAGCTGGCGACACCGCCGCGCGAGCCGCGCGGCGAAGACGAACTGGCCGCCGTCGCCGACTACTACACGAAGATGGCGTCGCACGACCTGTTCATCGTGCAGGTCGTCGCGAAGGCGATCGACACGCTGTTCCGCGACGACCCGCATTTCCAGCTGATCCTGTCGCGCCAGCTCGGCGACGACGGCGCGCACGCGGTGATCGGCCGTGAGCGCGTGACCGAACTGACGGGGCGCGATCCGCTGCCGGAAATCGACCGGCTCGTCGCCGCGCACTGGGCGCGCATCGGCGACATCGCGGTGCGCGACGTCGCGGGCTTTCTCGCGTTCGAGTGGCATTACGAGCTGCACATCCTCGCGAAGCTGTGGATCCAGCGCAAGACTGGCCGTATCGGCGACAGCGCGATGCGCGAACACGGCGAGAACCGGATCCGGCCGGACGAGGAGTGGCATCGCGTGCAGATCGTCCAGTGGTGGTTCGACACGTTGAAGGCGCTGCCGGCGGCCGAACGCGACGCGCTGATCGATCGCGTGATCGCGGCCGACGAGGAAACGCAGGCGCGGCTCGACGGTTATCTGCACGACGAGTACGCGCACACCGCGCACGTGTTCGGCGCGGATATCGCCGAATACCGCGCGATCTACGACGACTGGCGGCGCGAGATCCTCGCGCGGTTGACCGGCAGGCGCGAACTCGGGAAACTCGTGCCGTTGTCGGAAGCTGTCTCGACCCAGGAACAGGAAGCCGTCGCATGAACGATCCCCGCGGCCCGGCGACGCTCG
Source organism: Burkholderia sp. ZZQ-2 (assembly GCF_050768715.1). Taxonomy (NCBI): domain Bacteria; kingdom Pseudomonadati; phylum Pseudomonadota; class Betaproteobacteria; order Burkholderiales; family Burkholderiaceae; genus Burkholderia; species Burkholderia sp. ZZQ-2. The sequence continues at coordinate 1,603 of NZ_LDVA01000292.1, forward strand.
CCGCTGCAACGGATGTGTCAGCCGTCGATCCGGACGCACTGGCGCGCGTCATCGAAACGCTGCGCGAAACCGCCGCCGCGCGCGATCGCGCGGGCGGCCACGCCGCGCAGGAAAAGCAATGGCTCGCCGACGCGGGTCTGCTGACGCTCGCGGTGCCGCGCGAATTCGGCGGGCAGGAAGCCGGGTGGCCGGCGATCTACGACACGATCCGGCGGATCGCGCGCGTCGACAGCGCGCTCGCGCATCTGGTCGGGTTCCAGATCCTGCAGGTGGTGAGCGTCGACGTGTGGGGCAGCGCGGCACAGCGCGAACGCTATCTGCGCGGCACGGTCGAGCATCGCTGGTGGTGGGGCAATGCGGTCAACCCGCTCGACACGCGGCTGGCGGCGACCGCGACGCCCGACGGCGGCTACCGGCTCGACGGCGTGAAGGGCTTCTGTTCGGGCACGCGCGGCTCGCAGCGCATGACGGTGTCCGCGCACGATCCGCAAGCGGGCCGCACCGTGTTCGGCGTGGTGCCGACCGATCGCGCGGGGATCACGGTCAACGAAGACTGGGACCCGATCGGCCAGCGCCAGACCGACAGCGGCAGCGTGAGCTTCGACGGCGTGACGCTCGCGCCGGACGAGGTGCTGCACCGCTCCGAGGCGCCGCCGACACCGCGCGCGACGCTGCGCACGCTCGTGTCTCAGCTCGTGCTGACGAACCTGTTCGTCGGGCTCGCGGAAGGTGCGCTGGCGGAAGCGCGCGACTACGTGCTGAAGCATGGCCGCCCATGGATACAGTCGGAGGTCGCGCAGGCGAGCGACGATCCGTATACGCTGCAGCGCTTCGGCGACATGCGCGTGCGGGCGATCGCCGCGGCGGCGCTGGCCGATCGCGCGGCGGCCGCGTTGCAGCGCGCGTGGGCGCGGCAGGATACGCTGACGGCGGACGAGCGCGCCGAGGTGGCGCTCGCGGTATCGGAGGCGAAGATCGTCGCGCAGCGCGCGGCGCTCGACAACGGCGAGGCGCTGTTCGACGCATGCGGCGCGCGCGCCACGGCCGCGTCGCTCGGCCTCGACCGCTTCTGGCGCAACGCGCGTACGCATACGCTGCACGATCCGCTCGACTATCGGCTGCGTGACGTCGGCCGGTTCGCGTTGACCGGGGAATTGCCGCCGGCGTCGCTCTATACGTAAGCGGGCGCGCGCCGGGTCATTGATCGCCGGGAGGCGTGCCTTCCGGCGCCATCGGGGCGGGCGCGGGCTGAGCGGGCAGCGGCGCGCCGCCTTCCGTTCCCGCGCGCCGGTACGACACCAGTTCGTTCGTATAGCGTGCGGTGCGCATGCTGTTCGAGTCGTAGTACTCCTCGACCGACTTCACCCAGCGTCCGACCGCCGGCACGTACCAGAACGCCTTGTAGGTCTTGCCGGTCTGTTCCGCCGTGCTGTTGTTGTGGCTTTGCATCAGGATCGTCGAGCCGTTCACGGTGCGGGACAAGCCGGACGTGATCGACTGCCCGGGCGCGTTTTGCGCCTTCCACGTGCCTTCGGCCTCGATCTTGATCGCATCGAATTTCCCGCCCTGCACCGTGACCGTGTCGCGGCCGACGACCTTGTAATGCGTGTCGTACGCTTCCGACGCATGCTGCGGATTCGGGTTCGTCTCGGCATAACTGATCGCCCAGGTCTTGCCGACCGTCAGCGGAAACGCGAACGGGCGGTTCACCACGGTTTCCGTGCCGTTGACGCTGCGCGCGCGGCTCCAGTCCGCGTCGACGATCAATTCGTGCGGCGCTTGCGTCGTGCCGCTTTGCCGGGTTTCGATGTAGATGTGCCCGGGTGTCGTCCGCTGCACGGTAACCTCGTCGCGCGACTGGCGCCAGCCGTTCGGGCCGATTTCGACGGTGTTGATGTAGGTCCAGGTATCGCCGGGCTTCAGTGTCGGCGCGGCGATCGATTGGGCGAGGGCGACGCCGGGCAGCGCGGCGCAGAGTGACAACGCGGTCAGTATTTTCTTGTTCATCGTGTAGGTAGTCGGCCAACGGTCTCGCCGGCAAGCTTATCAACCACACCTTTCAATCGGCATGCCACGCGCGGTGCCGAAGCGCTGCACCGTGGTCGATCTGCTGGACGTTCAAAATGATATGTTATATCGTTGCGATACAATATATCATTCGTTCCTCAACGTCCTCTTCCGGAATCGCCCGATGAGCACCGCCCTCCCTCCGTCCACGCGGCTTCCCGTGACCGTCCTGTCCGGCTTTCTCGGCGCCGGCAAGACGACGCTGCTCAACCACATCCTGAACAATCGCGAGGGCCGGCGCGTCGCGGTGATCGTCAACGACATGTCCGAGGTCAACATCGACGCCGCGCTCGTTCGCGACGGCGGCGCAGGGCTGTCGCGCACCGACGAGAAGCTGGTCGAGATGAGCAACGGCTGCATCTGCTGCACGCTGCGCGAGGATCTGCTGATCGAGGTCGACCGGCTCGCGCGCGAAGGGCGCTTCGACCAGCTCGTGATCGAATCGACCGGCATCTCGGAGCCGCTGCCGGTGGCCGAGACGTTCACGTTCGAAGGCGAGGACGGCCGCAGCCTCGGTGAAGTCGCGCGGCTCGACACGATGGTGACCGTGGTCGATGCGTTCAATTTCCTGCGCGACTACGCGTCGCGCGACAGCCTGCAGTCGCGCGGCGAATCGATGGGCGACGAGGATGCGCGCACGGTGGTCGATCTGCTGATCGACCAGATCGAGTTCTGCGACGTGATCGTGATCAACAAGATCGACCTGATCGACGACAGCGCACGCGAGCGGCTGGTCGCGCTGCTGCGCGGGCTGAATCCGCGGGCAAGGATCGAGATCGCCGAATTCGGCAAGGTGCCGCTCGAGCGCGTGCTCGACACGGGCCTGTTCGATTTCGACGCAGCATCGCGCGCGCCGGGCTGGCTGCAGGAGCTGCGCGGCACGCACACGCCGGAAACCGACGCATACGGCATCCGCAGTTTCGTCTACCGCGCGCGGCGGCCGTTCCATCCGCAGCGCTTCTTCGCGCTCGTCGAAAGCGAATGGCCGGGCGTCGTCCGCTCGAAGGGGTTCTACTGGCTGGCCACCCATCCGACCGTCGCCGGTTCGTGGTCGCAGGCCGGCGCGGTCGCGCGGCACGGGCCGGCCGGCCACTGGTGGGCGGCCGTGCCGCCCGAGCGCTGGCCGCAGGACGCGGAAGCCGTCGCGCAGATCCGCGCCCGCTGGGACGAGCGCGTCGGCGACGCGCGGCAGGAACTCGTGCTGATCGGCATGGACATGGACGAGCCCGCGCTGCGCGCGCGCTTCGACGCGTGTCTGCTGACCGACGCCGAGATGGCCACCGGCCCCGAACACTGGACCACGTGGGACAACCCGTTTCGCGACTGGCCCTGACCTGAACGCGCTTCCTGCATCGATCCGGATGGAGAAGGCGCTCCACCGGATCCCGAGCATGAATGCCCCCCTTCCCGATATCTCCCTGACCGATGCCGCGCCGGGCCGCCGCCCGCTCGAATGGGTCGGCATGCAGGGCATCGACCTGCCCGTTGCGGTGGCCGAGCCCGGCTGCCGGCGCGACGTGCATGCGCGCGCCGACGTGCAGGTCGACCTTCCCGCACCGCACGTGAAGGGCATCCACATGTCGCGGCTGTACAGGCTGCTCGACGGGCTCGGCGATGGCGCCGCGCTGTCGCCGGCCGGCCTTCGGCCGGTGCTGCAGGCGATGGTCGACAGCCATCGCGACTGCGACACGCGCCGTGCTCGGCTACGGCTGCACTTCGACCTGCTGGCGCGCCGCACCGCGCTGGTGACCGACGGGCTTGCCGGGTGGAAGGCCTATCCGGTCCGGATCGACGCGACGCTGACCGACGTCGGGTTCGAGCTGCGCGCACAGGTGACGGTCGTCTATTCGTCGACGTGCCCGTGCTCTGCCGCGCTGTCGCGGCACTGGGTCGAACAGGCGATCCTGGCGGCGTTCGGCCGCGACGATCGCGTGGAACCGGCAGCGGTCGCCGCGTGGCTGAAACGGCATGCGACGGCGGCCACGCCGCACAGCCAGCGTAGCGAAGCCGTCGTCAGCGTGGGGCTGCCGGCTGATGGCGCGACGCTCGGGCTGATCGACCTGATCGATCGCATCGAGCACGCGCTCGGCACGCCGGTGCAGACGGCCGTCAAGCGCGCGGACGAGCAGGCGTTCGCGGTGCTGAACGGCGGCAACCTGATGTTCGTCGAGGATGCCGCGCGCCGGGTCCAGGCCGCGCTGGACGGCCGCCATGCGCACTCGCGCGTGCACGTGCGCCATCTGGAAAGCCTGCACCCGCACGATGCGGTGGCCTGGGCCGCGCCGGTTCGCGAAGGCGCCGACGCATGCTGATCCGCAAGCTGTTCCGGTTCGAGAACGCGCACGTGGTGCGCGGCTGCAGCACGCGGCGCTGTTCGCATTCGATCCACGGCCATTCGTATCGCGTCGAGCTGCTGCTCGAGGCGCATGCGCTGGACCACGGGCAGATGATCTACGACTTCGGGCTCCTCAAGGGCGACGTGCGCGACCTGATCGACGCGTTCGACCACGCGGTGACGCTGTGGTCGGACGACGATCCCTGCTATGTCGAGAGCATGCGCCGGCATTCCGAGCGCTGGGTGCTGCTGCCGGTGTCGCCGAGCGCCGAGCAGTTCTCGCGCGTGTTCTTTCGCCTCGTCGATGCGGCGCTGTCCTGCACGCGCATGTCGAACGGCGAAGCCGGCGTGCGGCTGCATTCGATCATCGTTCACGAAACCGAGACCGGTTACGCGCAGTGTTTTCGCGACGATGCGTTCAACCCGCGCATGGGCCGCATCGATCTGGACGACATCGTGTTCGCGCCGGCCATCGCCGGACAGTGGCGCGATCCGGGCCTGTTCGAGCGGATCAAGCGCGGCCGTTCGATGTCAAGACAGGAATCCTGATGATCAGAAAGAACCCGCGCGGCGACCTGCCGCAAATTCATCCGAGTGCATTCGTCGATCCGACCGCCATTCTGTGCGGGCTCGTGATCGTCGAGGAGAACGTGTTCATCGGCCCGTACGCGGTGATCCGCGCCGACGAAACGGATGGCGACGGCCGGATCGCGCCGATCGTGATCGGTGCGCATTCGAACATCCAGGACGGCGTGGTGATCCATTCGAAGTCGGGCGCGAGCGTCACCATCGGCCAGCACACGTCGATCGCGCATCGCGCGATCGTCCACGGGCCGTGCAAGGTCGGCAACGGCGTGTTCGTCGGCTTCAACAGCGTGCTGTTCAACTGCACCATCGACGACGGCTGTGTGGTGCGCTACAACGCGGTCGTCGACGGCTGCCACCTGCCGCCGGGCTTCTACGTGCGCTCGACCGAGCGCATCGGGCCGGAAACCGATCTCGCCGCGTTGCCGCAGGTGACGGCCGACGCGAGCGACTTCTCCGAGGACGTCGCGCGCACGAACAATGCGCTGGTGCTGGGCTACAAGCACATCCAGAACGAGTTCTGAGCCATGGACGAACCCGTTCGACGTGAAGAGGGCGCGCGCGACGCGCTGAAGCGACGCCATGTCGACCTGCTCGTGCACGGCGGCACGGCGATGACACCCAACGGCGCCGAGCAGGTCGACGTCGCGTGCGTGGATGGCCGTGTCGTCGCGCTGGGTGCGTTGCATGGCATGTGGAGCGCCGACGTTCTCCTGGATGCCGGCGGCCTGCATGTGCTGCCGGGCGTCGTCGACAGCCAGGTGCATTTCCGCGAACCGGGCCTGACGCACAAGGAGACCATCGAGGCCGGCACGCGCGGCGCGGTGCTCGGCGGCGTCACGACGATCTTCGAGATGCCCAACACGCATCCGCTGACGCTGACCGCGCAGGATCTGCAGGCCAAGCTGGAACGCGCGCGCGGCCGCGCGTGGTGCGACCACGCGTTCTACATCGGCGGCTCGGCCGCGAACGCCGAACGGTTGCCGGCGCTTGAAGCGCTGCCGGGCTGCGCGGGCGTGAAGGTCTTCATGGGCAGTTCGTTCGGCGACCTGCTGGCCGACGACGAAGCCGTGTTGCGCCGGATCGTGCGCAACGGGCGGCGGCGCATGGCCGTGCACGCGGAGGACGAAGCGCGGCTGCGCGCACGTCGGGCGCTCGTCGAAGCGAGCGGCGACGTGCGCGACCATCCGCGCTGGCGCGACGTGCAAAGCGCGCTGGAGGCGACGCGGCGCATCGTCGCGCTGGCCGCCGAGACGGGCCGCCGGCTGCATGTGCTGCACGTGTCCACCGCCGAGGAAATGGCGTTGCTCGCGCGGCACCGGCAGCGCGTGACCGTCGAGGTCACGCCGCATCACCTGAGCCTGCATGCACCCGATTGCTACGAACGGCTCGGCACGTTCGCGCAGATGAATCCGCCGGTGCGTGAACGGCATCATCGGGACGCGCTGTGGCAGGCCGTTCGCGACGGCTTGGTCGACGTGATCGGCAGCGATCACGCGCCGCATACGCGCGACGAAAAACGCCGCCCTTATCCGCAGTCGCCGAGCGGGATGACCGGCGTACAGACGCTGCTGCCGCTGATGCTCGATCACGTGCACGCGGGCCGCGTGAGCCTCGAACGACTGGTCGACCTGACCAGCGCCGGGCCGGCGCGCGTCTTCGGCATCGCGGGCAAAGGGCGCATCGCGGTGGGCTACGACGCCGATTTCAGCATCGTCGACCTGCGCGCGCGGCGGATCATCCGCGACGAATGGATCGCCAGCGTCAGCGGCTGGACGCCGTACGACGGGTGCGCGGTCACGGGCTGGCCCGTGCATACGGTCGTGCGCGGGCAGGTCGTGGTGCGAGACGGCGCGCTGAACGGGGAGCCGCAGGGGCAGGCCGTCACGTTCCTGGACGCCTAGATCGGCAGGCGAACCGTCTGCTTGATGCGCTTCAGCGGAATCTCGGTTTCGACGTTGCGAACGCCTTCGATCTGCGTGAGCGTTTCCATCTGGAAGCGCTGGTAGTCGTCGAGATCGCGGGCGATCACGCGCAGCAGATAGTCGTAGCTGCCGGCCATCAGGTGGCATTCGAGCACTTCGGGCGCCTGCTCCATCTCGCGCGCGAAGCGTTCGACCGTTGTCTTGTCCTGGCGCTCCAGCGTGACGCGCACGAACGCCGTGAATCGCAGGTCGACGGCGGCCGGGTTCAGCAGCGCGACATACGCGTCGATCACGCCCTGTTCCTCGAGCAGGTGAACGCGGCGCAGGCAGGGCGTGGCGGACAGTCCGGCCTGTTGCGCGAGTTCGGCATTCGTCTGGTTCGAATTCCGTTGCAACGCACGCAGAATGCGCCGGTCGATTGCATCCAGTTTGATTGGCATTTTTGACTACCCGTGCGGTGAATGCTAGAGAATAGCGCCAAAATCGATAGTCAAAGTAGCTGAATACGCATCCAATTTCCATGGGAAGGCGCCGATAATCCGACGACAGGCCGGGCGATTCCCGTCCGCCGGCAATCCCGTTCAGGAGCTTTCCCATGTCGCATCTATCCTGGCTGCCGTTCATCGCAACGTCGCTGCTGATCATCGTCACACCGGGCCAGGACATGGTGCTCGTGATGTCGCGTACGCTGTCCGACGGCACGCGCGCGGGCCTCGTGACCGCCGCGGGCGTCAGCGTCGGGCTGCTCGTGCACACGATGCTCGCGACGCTCGGGCTGGGCGCGCTGCTGCAGGCGTCCGAATGGCTGTTCACGGCGCTGAAGGTGGTCGGCGCGTTGTACCTGCTGTATCTCGGCATCACGCTGTTGCGCTCGTCGGGCGAACTGACGCTCGCGAGCGGCGACGGCGCGCAGGCATCGCGGCTGCGCACGTTCGCGCAAGGCGCGCTGTCCAACGTGTCGAATCCGAAGGTCGCGCTGTTCTATCTGGCGTTCCTGCCGCAGTTCGTGCCGGCGGGCGCCGCGCATCCGATGCTGTCGCTGTTCGTGCTGGGCGCGACCTTCGCGGGCCTGACGTTTCTCGTCAAGGGGCCGGTTGCGGTGTTCGCCGGCCTGCTGTCCGCATCGATCCGCCGCAACCCGCGGATATTGACGCGCATGCACCGCGTCAGCGGGGTGGTGCTGCTGGGGCTCGGGGTGAAGCTGGCGCTCGAGCGCCGCTGATGGTGGGGCGCTCGTGCGCGTGTCGTCGCGCGCGTGGCCGCATTCGAACCTGGCACCACGGAATTCGCGTCGGCCGCATTCGCGCCTTCGCGGATGGCGACCGCATTCACCGCGGAGGCCGTCGCGCGGGCGATCGCGACGCTGCCGGTCGCGGATGCCGAGCTGTCGATGCCGAGCGCAACTGCATCGGCAGCACCGGCGTTGGCCTGAAAGCCGGCGTTCGTGCGCCGCTTTCCTTCACGCTCCGTTGTGCACGCGTTATTGCGCGGGCAACGCGTCCGCCAGCGCCCGCATTGCTTCCACCGTCTCCGGATTCGCGGGGAAAAACGCCTCGATCGCGAGTTCCGACAGCGTCACGTCGACCGGCGTGCCGAACACCGTCGTCGTGCTGAAGAACGTCAGTTCGCCGGCCGCCGTGCGCAGCCGCAACGGCACGGCGATATCCGCGAAGTCGGTGCGCGCATGCGTGTCGTCGGGCTGGCCGGCCGGTGCCGGATACGCGGCGAGTTCGTCGCGTAGCGTGTGCAGCGTGCGGTCGCCGCTCGCATCGATCTGCCGCTGCAGCCGATGCAGGATGTGCGCGCGCCACTCGTGCCAGTTGACGATCTGCGACGCGAGGCCGTCCGGATGCAGGCTCAGCCGCAGCACGTTGACGGGCGGTTGCAGCAGCGACGGATCGGCCTGCGCGACCAGCGCGCCGAGCATCCGGTTCGCGGCGAGCAGTGTCCAGTGACGATCCACGGCGAGCGCCGGGTAGGGCTCGTGGCCACGCAGCACGGCTTCCACCGCATGGCGCGCGGCATCGAGCTGCGGATCCGAAAACGGCCGTTCGCGGAACAGCGGCGCGAAGCCGGCCGCGACGAGCAGCGCATTGCGTTCGCGCAGCGGCACGTCGAGACGCTCCGCGAGATGCAGCACCATCTCGCGGCTCGGCTGCGCGCGGCCCGATTCGACGAAGCTCAGGTGGCGCGCGGAAACGTCCGCGTCGAGCGCGAGCGCCATCTGGCTCAGGCGCCGGCGTTGCCGCCACGTGCGCAGCAGCGGGCCGATGCCGGACGCGCGGCCGGCGGACGGGGAGGGCGAGTGGAGGGCGGCGGTCGGGTTCATGCAGCAGATGATAGGCAATCCAGAGTGCCTTGGGCATTACCTGCGACGTAAGCATCGCGCCTCCCCGGGCGTGTCGCGGCGCTGCGTTACCATAGCCCCCGTGCCAACTGAGAGACGACGCCGGACCCGCGATTGAAAACGCAAGGGCCGACGCCGTGCATATTTACGACAAGGCATTCCAGGGGAATCCAACAATGAAAAAACTTGCCGTCCGGCTCGCCTGCGTGGCGACGCTTGCATTCACCGCGATCAGCGGCCACGCGCAGACCGAAGCCGCGCAGGTGGAAATGAGGGCCGCGGCCGCCGCCGCCAACGACGCGGTCGTGAAGGGCCCGACCGACATCGATGTGAAACACGAAGCCGTGCTGAAGCTGAAAGCCGGCGAATCGTTCGTGCCGGCCGCCGAAGCCGGCCGCTACCTGCGTTCGATGGGCAACTCGATCGACGAAACCAGGCTGGTCGGCCTCGTGCTGCCCGACGATCCCGACGCCGACTGGATCTCGGTCGTGTCGTTCGAGCCGAGCGGCTATATCCGCGACGACGACGCGAAGGACTGGAAACCCGACGAGCTGCTGAAGAGCCTGCAGGCCGGCACCGAGGAAGACAACCCCGGGCGCAAGGAGCGCGGCCTGCCCGAAACCGAGGTGGTCGGCTGGGCGAAGGCGCCCGCGTACGACGCGGCCACGCACCGGCTCGTGTGGTCCGCGATCATCCGCGACAAGGGCGCGGCCCCGAACGCCGAAAACGACGGCGTGAACTACCGGACGCTCGTGCTCGGCCGCGACGGCTACCTGTCGCTGACGATGGCGTCGACGCTCGCCGATCTGCCGAAATACAAGGCGTCGGCCGACGAACTGCTGTCGAACATCAGCTTCAACGACGGCAAGCGCTACGCCGATTTCAACAAGTCGACCGACCACGTGGCCGAGTATGGCCTCGCGGCGCTGATCGTCGGCGTCGGCGCGAAGAAGCTCGGCCTGCTCGCGCTGATCGGCGCGTTCGCGGTGAAGTTCTTCAAGGTCGGCGCGGTTGCGCTGCTGGCCGGCGGCGCCGCGCTGAAACGTTTCTTCGGGCGCAAGCCGAAGCCGGCCGCGGTGCCGGCCGTCGCCGATGCGTCCGGCGCGTCCGGCATGTCCGATGCATCCGCCACGGAGCGCAAGGAATGACGAAGCTGTTGCTGCTGATCTTCGGCGGCCTCAAGCTCGGCAAGGTGCTCGTGTCGGCGGGCACCATGCTCGCGTCGATCGCGGTCTACGCGCTGTTCTACGGCTGGCGGTTCGCGGCCGGTTTCGTGGCACTGCTGCTGGTGCACGAGGCCGGCCACTACGTGGCCGCGCAGCGGCGCGGGCTCGACGTCGGGCTGCCGACCTTCATCCCGTTCGTCGGCGCGTGGATCCAGCTGAAGGAGATGCCGCACGACGCGGAAACCGAGGCGTACGTCGGGCTCGCCGGGCCGTTCGTCGGCACGCTCGGTGCGCTGGCCTGCTACGCGGCCGCGCGCCACTACGACAGCAACCTGCTGCTCGCGCTGTCGTACACGGGCTTCTTCCTGAACCTGTTCAACATGATTCCGCTGTCGCCGTTCGACGGCGGGCGGATCACCGCGGTGCTGTCGCCGCGCATCTGGTTCGCGGGCGTGCCCGTGCTGATCGCGCTGTTCGTGTATCGGCCGAGCCCGCTGCTGATCGTGATGGCGATCCTCGCGCTGCCGCAGCTCAAGCGCGCGTGGCGCTACGATCCCGACGCGCCGGAGAATCGCGTGTACTACGCGACGTCGATCGAGACGAAGACGACGTACGCGCTCTGCTACGTCGGCCTGCTCGCATTCCTCGCGCTGATGACGTCCGGCGTGCACGACATGCTGCGCGTCGCGCATTCCGCGGCCTGACGCCAAAACGGCGGCCGTTTTCGCGGCCGCCGTCGTTTTTCTTCCCTTTTCGCCGAATCTCACGCGTCGCGATGCTGCAGCTCGACGCGCCTGATCTCCTTCACGATCACGAGATAGCTGAACACGGTGACGAGCGCGTTCAGCCCGACGAACACGAGTGCGCCGTTGAACGAGCCGCTCGCGCCGACGAGGTAGCCGATCGCGATCGGCGCGACGATGCCGGCCGTGTTGCCGAACATGTTGAACAGACTGCCCGACAGGCCGATCGCTTCCTTCGGCGCGGTATCGGCGACGACGGCCCAGCCGAGCGAGCCGATGCCCTTGCCGAAGAACGACACGGCCATCAGCACGATCACGAGCGCTTCGCTGTCGACGTAGTTGCAGCCGATGACGACCATCGACAGCGCCATCCCGCCGACGATCGGAATCTTGCGCGCGAGCGTGAGCGACACGCCGCGGCGGATCAGCCCGTCCGACAGCATCCCGCCGAGCACTCCGCCGAGGAACCCGCAGATCGCGGGCAGCGACGTCATGAAGCCGGCCTTCAGCAGCGACATCCCGCGCGCCTGCACGAGGTAGATCGGGAACCACGTGAGGAAGAAATAGGTGAGCACGTTCACGCAGTACTGGCCGAGATACACGCCGATCAGCATCCGGTTCGACAGCAGCTGGCGCACGTAGTACCAGCCCGCCACGCGGCGGCCTTCCGAGCGCAGGCCGTCGGTGCCGCGCACGGTCGTGCGCACGAGGCCGCCGCCCTGCTCGATATGCTCGAGTTCCGCGCGGTTCACGGCCGGATGGTCGGCCGGATCCTTCACGACCCGCAGCCACAGGAACGCGAGCGCGATGCCCGCGAGGCCGAGCCACAGATACACCTGGTGCCAGCCGTACGCATGCGTGAGCCACGCCATCAGCGGCGAGAACACCACGGCCGCGAAGTATTGCGCGGCGTTGAAGATCGCGGACGCCGTGCCGCGCTCGGCGGTCGGGAACCAGCTCGCGACGACTTTCGCGTTCGCGGGAAAGGCGGGTGCTTCGGCGATGCCGACCGCGAAGCGCATCGCGAACAGCGCGGCCACCGCGAACGCGGCGCTGCCGCCGAGCCCGATCGTGCCCTGCAGCAGCGTGAACGCCGACCACAGGAAGATGCTGGCCGCATACACGCGGCGCGCGCCGAAGCGGTCGAGCAGCCAGCCGCTCGGCAGTTGCGCGAGCACATACGCCCAGCTGAACGCCGAGAAGATGTAGCCCATCGTCACCGGGTCGATGCCGAACGCCTTGCGGATCGGCGTGCCGGTGATCGACAGCGTCGCGCGATCCGCATAGTTGAGCGTCGTGACGACGAACAGCATCGCCAGGATCCAGTAGCGCACGACGGTCCGGCGCGCGGTGTGCGCGAGGTCGAGCGGAAGATCGCGAGGGGTGGTCTGATTCGGCACTTTAATGTACGTCGTCGTATGACATCGTGTGGAGTTTATGTGGGTTGGTCGACCCCGGAAACCTCGGGTTTTCCCGTTGGGTACGACGCAAAACGTCCACCATTTGGGCATGGGCCGAATAAATAAGGGATTCGCGCATTGTGTGGCAAGATCGACGACCCGCGTGAATCGCAAAATCATGTCGGCAGACATCGTATCTGTTGGGCTACAATGAGCCCATCATTCCCGAACCACGGAGCACACCCATGCAACTGACAGGAGAGATGCTGATCGGCGCCGAAGCGGTCGCCGGCTCGGCCGGTACCTTGCGCGCGTTCGACCCGTCGAAGGGCGCACCGATCGATGCGCCGGCATTCGGCGTCGCGGCGCAGGCCGACATCGAGCGTGCATGCGAACTCGCGCGCGACGCGTTCGACGCGTACCGCGCGCAGCCGCTCGCGGCCCGCGCGGCGTTTCTCGACGCGATCGCGGATGAAATCGTCGCGCTCGGCGACGCGCTGATCGAGCGCGCGCACGCTGAAACGGGCCTGCCCGTCGCGCGGCTGCAGGGTGAGCGCGGCCGCACCGTCGGCCAGCTCCGGCTGTTCGCGCGTGTCGTGCGCGACGGCCGCTTCCTCGCCGCGTCGATCGATCCCGCGCAGCCTGCCCGCACGCCGCTGCCGCGCTCGGACCTGCGGCTGCAGAAAGTCGGGCTCGGGCCGGTCGTCGTGTTCGGTGCGAGCAATTTCCCGCTCGCGTTCTCGGTGGCCGGCGGCGATACGGCGTCGGCGCTCGCGGCCGGCTGCCCGGTGATCGTGAAGGCGCACGAGGCGCACCTCGGCACGTCCGAACTGGTCGGCCGCGCGATTCGCGCCGCCGTCGCGAAAACCGGGATGCCGGCCGGCGTGTTCTCGCTGCTGATCGGCCCCGGCCGCGTGATCGGCGCGGCGCTCGTCGGCCATCCGGCGGTCCAGGCCGTCGGCTTCACGGGGTCGCGGCAGGGCGGCATGGCGCTCGTGCAGATCGCGAATGCCCGCCCGCAGCCGATTCCCGTCTACGCGGAAATGAGCAGCATCAACCCCGTCGTGCTGTTCCCGGCGGCGCTCGCCGCGCGCGGCGACGCGATCGCGACGGGTTTCGTCGATTCGCTGACGCTCGGCGTCGGCCAGTTCTGTACCAATCCGGGCCTCGTGCTCGCGATCGACGGCCCCGATCTCGACCGCTTCGAATCCGTCGCCGCGCAGGCGCTCGCGAAGAAGCCGGCCGGCGTGATGCTCACGCCCGGGATCGCCGATGCGTATCGCCATGGCCGCGGCAAGCTGGCCGAACTGCCGGGCGTGCGCGAAATCGGCGCGGGCGAGACTGCGCAGACCGACTGCCAGGCCGGCGGCGCGTTGTACGAAGTCGGCGCGCAGGCGTTCCTGTCCGAGCCGGCGTTCAGCCACGAAGTGTTCGGGCCGGCGTCGCTGATCGTGCGCTGCCGCGATCTCGACGAAGTCGCGCGCGTGCTCGACGCGCTCGAGGGCCAGCTCACGGCGACGCTGCAGATGGACGCCGACGACAAGCCGCTGGCCCGCCGGCTGCTGCCGATCCTCGAACGCAAGGCCGGGCGCCTGCTCGTGAACGGTTACCCGACCGGCGTCGAGGTGTGTGACGCGATGGTGCACGGCGGGCCGTTCCCCGCGACGTCGAACCCGTCCGTCACGTCGGTCGGCGCGACGGCGATCGAGCGTTTCCTGCGTCCGGTGTGCTACCAGGATTTCCCGGACGATCTGCTGCCGGAAGGGCTGCAGGAGAAGAATCCGCTCGCGATTCCGCGGCTGCGGGACGGGAAGGCGGAGTGACGGGCGGCGACGATTGAGCGTGTGATTTCCGGCGGCCGGTGCGTTGGGGTCGGTGCCGGCACGCGGAAACCAAAAGGCGGATGTGGCCGGTGGGCCGCGTCCGCCTTTTTTGCATGGCGGGTTTCGGTGCTGACGGGTTTGTTCGAAGTGTCGACAAGAATCATGTCGGGGCAGCATGGAAGTCGGCGGTCGGAGCAGCGGCCTCGGGGTACGTGACTGCCGTGGATCTTGCCGTCTTCCCCGTCACCCGGTTTTCTCCTACAGTAGCGAAGCCTCGGGCCAGCCGGCCCGCAGGCAAGCCTGAGAGACCGACAAAAGACAACGAGGGAACCCCCGATGAACATCAACAAGCGTGGCGATCACCTGTTCGCGGCCGGATTGTGGAAAGCGATCGGCGACGTCGCGAAATCCGTGCGCACCCAGGTCGGCCAGTACAGCGAAGGGCGCGTGCTCGCGAACGCGCTGCTGGAATTCCAGCGCGACCTGGGCGGCAGCGAATTCGACGTGACGATCAACCAGGGGCGCGTCGTCACGGGCGCCGACGCGCATTCGCTCGTGTTCGGGCAAGCCGTGCGCCGTTTCCGGCAGGACATGGAAGCGCTGGTGTTCGCGCTCCAGTACCGGCGCGGCATCGACGAACGCGACCCGGGCCTGCGCACCGAAGCGCTGCTGCAGGCGAACAGCCAGCTCGCGACCGCGAAGCAGTCGGCGACGATCACGGTCGGCCGGTTCTTCGATGCGGTCGTCGACCGCGACGTGCTCGGGCAGATCCTCGACGGCGAATCGAATGCACGCGCGCGGGCGGGCACACAGGGGCAGATCGAGGCGACGCGGGTCAGGCTCGCGAACGTGCGCCACCGGATCGTCGGAATCATCGCGCAGATGTGACGCGGCCGGACGGCCTGCGAGGCGGGGTGGCGTCACGCGAGGCGCCGCGCCGGAGGCGGCACCCGTCGCGGCGGATGCGGGCGCGGATACTGCTGCGAACGGTCGCGATACCGTCGAACCGGCACGCGACGCGACAACCGGCCTGCGGCGCCGATCAAGGCGCCGCGCAGGCCGTACCCGCTTACTGCGGGCCCATCTTCTTGATCAGCACGTCGAGTTCGGCCGCTTCGGCCTCGGTGAGGTCGACGAGCGGCGCCCGCACGGGGCCCGCGTCGTGGCCGACGAGCTTCGCGCCCGCCTTCACGATGCTGACCGCATAACCCGCGCGGCGGTTGCGGATCTTCAGGTACGGCAGGAAGAACGTGTCGAGCAGGCGACCGACCGTTGCGTGGTCGTCCTTCGCGATCGCTTCGTAGAACTCCATCGCCGTCTTCGGGATGAAGTTGAACACGGCCGACGAATACACCGGCACGCCGAGCGCCTTGTACGCGGCGGCATAGACTTCGGCCGTCGGCAGGCCGCCGAGATACGCGAAGCGGTCGCCGAGGCGGCGGCGGATCGTCACCATGCTTTCGATTTCGCCGACGCCGTCCTTGAAGCCGATCAGGTTCGGGCAACGATCGGCGAGGCGCTCGAGCATGTCGGCGTTCAGCTTCGAATTCGCACGGTTGTACACCACGACGCCGATCTTCAGTGCGCGGCACACCTGCTCGACGTGCTCGGCGATCCCTTCCTGGCTGGCTTCGGTCAGGTAATGCGGCATCAGCAGCACGCCGCTCGCGCCGAGGCGCTCGGCCTCCTGTGCATATTCGATCGCGACGCGCGTCGCGCCGCCCGCGCCGGCGAGGATCGGCACCTTGCCCTTGCAGGTTTCCGTCGCGACGCGGATCACGTCCGAATACTCGCGCTGCGTGAGCGAGAAGAATTCACCGGTGCCGCCGGCCGCGAACAGCGCGCTCGCACCGTACGGCGCGAGCCATTCCAGGCGCTCGGCATAGGTGGACGGGCGGAAGCTGCCGTCGGCGTCGAAGTCCGTCAGCGGAAAGGACAGCAGGCCGTGGGAGATGATCTGTTTGAGTTCTTGCGGTGAAGTCATGGTTGGGTCGTCCGTCTAGCGCGAGTGCTGGTTCGTCGGGAACGGCATACGAGCCAAATTGGCGATGTCGTTGTATGTCATCGTACAACGAGGGAAAGGGCCACGCAAGCGGTTTGCTGGCGGGTAAATGATAGGGTCTTTCCGGATAAGGGTTTACGCAGCATCGCCGGCCAGAGTTGAATGTCGTATGATGACTAACAATATGGCCGACAGCCTCCAGGATTTCCGATGACTGCTTCCCCGCTCTACATCCGCGTGCATCCGGACGACAACGTCGCGATCGTCGTCAACGACGGCGGCCTGCCCGAGGGCGCGACGTTCGCCGACGGGCTGACGCTGCGCGAAGGCGTGCCGCAGGGGCACAAGGTCGCGCTGGTCGATCTCGCGGCCGGCGACCCGATCGTCCGCTACAACGTGGTGATCGGTTATGCGCTGGCCGAGCTGCGACGCGGCAGCTGGGTCAACGAGCGCACGATGCGCATGCCCGAGCCGCCGGGGCTCGACAACCTGCCGCTCGCGACGCGTGCCGCGCCGCCGCTGCCGCCGCTCGAAGGCTATACGTTCGAGGGCTTCCGCAATGCCGACGGCTCGGTCGGCACGCGCAACATCCTCGCGATCACGACGACCGTGCAGTGCGTGTCGGGCGTCGTCGAGCATGCGGTGCGGCGGATCAAGGCCGAGCTGCTGCCGCGCTACCCGAACGTCGACGACGTGGTCGGGCTCGAGCACACCTACGGCTGCGGCGTCGCGATCGACGCGCCCGACGCCGACATCCCGATCCGCACGCTGCGCAACATCAGCCTGAATCCGAACTTCGGCGGCGAGGTGATGACCGTGAGCCTCGGCTGCGAGAAGCTTCAGCCCGAGCGCCTGCTGCCGCCCGGCGCGATTCCGGTGGCGGCCGACGGCGCCGGCGACAACGGCGGGGTCGTGTGCCTGCAGGACGCCGCGCACGTCGGCTTCAACTCGATGATCGACTCGATCATGACGATGGCCGAATCGCATCTCGAGCGGCTGAACCGCCGCCGCCGCGAGACGTGCCCCGCGTCGGATCTCGTCGTCGGCGTGCAGTGCGGCGGCAGCGACGCGTTCTCGGGGCTCACCGCGAATCCGGCCGTCGGCTTCGCGGCCGACCTGCTGGTGCGCGCGGGCGCGACGATCATGTTCTCCGAGGTGACGGAAGTGCGTGACGGTGTCGCGCAGCTCACGTCGCGTGCGGCGAACGAGGACGTTGCGCGCGAGATCATTCGCGAGATGGACTGGTACGACCGTTACCTGCAGCGCGGCCGCGTCGACCGCAGCGCGAACACGACGCCCGGCAACAAGAAGGGCGGCCTGTCGAACATCGTCGAGAAGGCGATGGGCTCGATCGTGAAGTCGGGCAGCGCGCCGATCGCCGGTGTCGTGCGTCCCGGCGATCGCGCGAAGCAGAAGGGGCTGCTTTATGCGGCGACGCCCGCGAGCGACTTCATCTGCGGCACGCTGCAGCTCGCGGCCGGGATGAACCTGCACGTTTTCACGACCGGCCGCGGCACGCCGTACGGCCTCGCGCAGGTGCCGGTGATCAAGGTCGCGACGCGCAGCGATCTCGCGCGCCGCTGGCACGACCTGATGGATCTCGACGCGGGGCGGATCGCGACCGGCGCGGCGACGATCGAGGACACCGGCTGGGAACTGTTCCGGCTGATGCTCGACGTCGCGAGCGGCAAGCGCCGCACGTGGGCCGAGCAGTGGAAGCTCGCGAATGCGCTGACGCTGTTCAATCCGGCGCCGGTGACCTGACGCAAGCGGCTGATGCCGCCGGACGATGCGGGCGCCCGACGGCGCCCGTTTTCATTGCGGCGCGCGTGGCCGCGACGGGCGATCGTTATGCGATGTCGATCGGCAGCGACAGCCCGACCTTGACGCGCGACATCACGACCATCGTTTCGAAGTGACGAATGTTGTGGTGCTGCCGGAATACGCGCGTGGAAAACTCCTCGTAGTGGTCGATGTCGCGCATCGCGATCATCAGCACGAAATCGGCGCGCCCCGTCACCACATAACACTGCATGACTTCCGGCAGCGACTTCAGGAACCGCTTGAATTCGTCGAGCAGGTCGACCCGTTCGCGCTCGACCTGCACGAGGACGAGCATCGTCAACGGGAGGCCGACCTTGGCCGGATCGACGACGGAAACGTCCTGCTGGATATAGCGCTCGTCGCGCAGCCGCTTCACGCGGCGCAGGCATGCGGGCGGGCTCAGGCCGATCTCGGCGGCGAGCGCCTGGTTGGTGATCTGGTTGTCGTGCTGGAGGCGGGCGAGGATCCGCAGGTCGAAATCGTCGAGCGGTGTGGCGGCGGGATTCATCGGATTTCCTTCGGAGAGAAAAAACGAAACAAACTCGCGAATGATGCCGCCCGATGTTTATCGGATTTCGCGACGGCTGCCGATAATCGTAGCACCCGTCAACGATGAAGCCGCGAGGAAAACATCATGCGTTTCCGACATCTGCTGCTGGCGCCGCTCGTGCTGCTGGTGCCACTTGTGTCGCTTGTACCGGCCGTTCCCGCGTTCGGCGCGGATACGGTCGTCGTGGGTTTTGCCGGCGCGCTCACGGGTGCGCAGGCGCATTTCGGCGAGGACAGCGCGCGCGGCATTCGGCTCGCGATCGACGAAATCAACGCGGCGCATCCAGGCGTCGCCGGGCATCCGGTCACGTTCGCGCTCGACGCGCAAGACGACCAGGCCGACCCGAAGGTCGCGACGACGGTCGCGCAGCGCTTCGTCGATACGCACGTCAGCGCCGTGATCGGCCACCAGAATTCGGGGACGTCGATCGCCGTCGCGCGGCTCTACGCGACGGCGAACATCGCGGAGCTGACGCCGTCGGCCACCAATCCGGCGTTCACGCGTCTCGGCTATCGCACCACGTTCCGGATGCTCGCGAACGACGACTTTCTCGGGCAGGCAGTCGCGCGTTATGCGGTCGAGCAGTTGCACGCGCGCCGCATCGGTGTCGTCGACGATCGCACGGCCTACGGGCAGGGCATCGCGGACGTGTTCGCCGGCGGGCTCGGGAACACGGGCGCCGCCGTGGTCGCACGCGAATACACGACCGACAAGGCGTTCGACTTCGGCGCGCCGCTGACGCTGCTCAAGGGCCGTGCGCCCGACGCGATCTTCTTCGGCGGCATGGACACGCAGGGCGGGCCGATGCTCAGGCAGATGAAGAAGCTGCGGATCGCCGTGCCGCTGCTGGGCGGCGACGGCCTGTGCACGCACGAGATCCTGAAACTGGCCGGCGATGCGCTCGACGGCAACCTCGTGTGCGCAGACGGCGGCCGAAGCCTCGCGAAGATGCCGGGCGGCCCCGCGTTCGCGGCGCGCTTCATGCGGAAGTACGGCGCCCCCGTGCAGCTCTACGCACCGTACGCCTACGACGCGATGATGGCCGTCTACCACGCGGTGATGCTCGCGCAGTCCACCGATCCGGCAAAGATTGTCGACGCGCTGCATCGCGTCGACTTCCAGGGCGTGACCGGCCGGATCGCGTTCGACGCGAACGGCGAGCTGCGCAATCCGGCGGCAACGATTTCGACGTTCAAGGGAGGCAACAAGGTGACTTTGTCGGAGGTAGTGAAATGAATACGCGGATTCTTCCGGTGGGCACCGCATCGCTGCGCGACGTCGCGCGGCCGGTCGGCGACGTTACCGATCCCGCCGTGCGCGAAGCCGCCGGCGCACTGCGCGCCGCGCTGCGCGCGTTTCGCGACGAACACGGTTTCGGCCGCGCGGTCGCCGCGCCGCAGATCGGCGTCGGGCAACGGATGATCGCGCTCGCGCTGGACGGCTGGCCCGACGTGATCGTGAACCCCGAAATCGTGTGGCGCAGCGACGCGCGGATGACGCTGTGGGACGACTGCATGTGCTTTCCCGACCTGTTCGTGCGTGTCGAGCGCCACGCGTCGGTGAGCGTGCAGTACACGACGCTCGACGGCGAGCTGCATCGGCGCGACGCGCTGTCGCCCGATGTGTCGGAGCTGATGCAGCACGAGATCGACCATCTCGACGGCAAGCTGTCGTTCGATCGCGCGGCGGGGCCGAATGCGGTCGTGCATCGCAGCGTGTTCGACGCCGATCGCGCGTCGTTTGTCGCGCAGGTCGACTACGCGCCGCACGCGCCCGACGTGAAACGTACGGCGCCGGAGAGCATTCAGTCCGCCGATGCATCCGCGTATCCGCCGGGCGCCGCGTACATGAATGGCCGCTTCGTTCCGATCGCCGACGCGCGCGTGTCGGTGCTCGACTGGGGTTTCCTGCATTCGGACGTCACGTACGACACCGTGCACGTGTGGAACGGCCGCTTCTTCCGCCTCGACCGGCACATCGCGCGGTTCAGGCGCTCGCTGGCGAGGCTGCGGCTGGACGTGCCGTTGGGCGACGACGCGTTGCGCGACATCCTCGTCGAATGCGTGCGCCGCTCGGGCCTGCGCAACGCGTACGTCGAAATGCTGTGCACGCGCGGCGTATCGCCCACCTTCAGCCGCGACCCGCGCGACGCGGTGAACCAGTTCATCGCGTTCGCGGTGCCGTACGGCTCGGTCGCGAACGAGCGGCAGTTGCGCGAGGGCCTGCACCTGCATCTGGTCGACGACGTGCGGCGGATTCCGCCCGAATCGGTCGATCCGCAGATCAAGAACTACCACTGGCTCGACCTCGTCGCCGGGCTGCTGAAGGGGTATGACGCGGGTGCGGAGTCGGTTGTGCTGAAGTGCACGGACGGCAGCATCGCCGAAGGGCCCGGGTTCAACGTCTTCATCGTGCGCGACGGCCGGCTTCGGACGCCCGAGCGCGGCGTGCTGCACGGCATCACGCGGCAGACCGTGTTCGAGCTGGCGGCGTCGATGGGCATCGACGCGCAGGCCGGCTGCGTCGACGATGCGCAACTGCGCGAAGCCGACGAGGTGTTCATCACGTCGACGGCCGGCGGGATCATGCCCGTCACGCGGCTGAACGGCGCACCGATCGGCGACGGCCGGCCGGGCCCGATGACGCGCCGGCTGTTCGACGCGTACTGGGCGAAGCACGAGGATCCGGCGTGGAGCCTGGCGGTCGACTACGCGGCCAACTACGCGGCCGGCTGATCGCGGCGGCGCGGGCGCGATTTCCTTACCTCGTACGTAATCGACCGCCCGCGCGAGGCCGGCGACGATGACGGCACGCGAATACGAAACACGCAACGTTCGCGACCTCGTCCCCTCGTCGACACCAGGAGCCTCGCCATGAACACTGCTCAATCCGCTTCGTCCGCCTCGTCCATTCACGCCGACCTGATCGACCGCTACTTCGACGCATGGAACGAACCCGACGTCGCGCGTCGCCGCGCGCTGATCGATGCGACCTACGCGAGCGACGCGGCCTATCGCGATCCGTTGATGGCCGGCGACGGCCACGCGGGCATCGACGCGATGATCGCGGCCGTGCAGGCGCGTTTCCCCGCGTTCCGCTTTCGCCGCACGACCGACGTCGACGCGTTCGGCCAGCACCTGCGGTTCTCGTGGGCGCTCGTGTCGCCCGACGGCGCGGCGATCGTGAAGGGTTCGGACTTCGGCACGGTCGACGCGTCGGGCCGCCTCGCGACGGTCACCGGTTTCATCGACGAGATGCCGGCCGCGGCGCCGTGACGCGAGCGATGCATGCGCAACGGCCAACGGGATCGGGTAACGTTATGCGATTCGTTCCTGATCCCGGAGACTAGCCGACATGCTGAAGAATCTCGACCCGCTGCTGCACGCCGACATCCTGCACACGCTGCGTGCGATGGGGCACGGTGACGAAATCGCGATCTGCGACGCGAATTTCCCGGCGGAATCCGTCGCGGAGCACACGGTGGTCGGCCGCGCGTTGCGCATCGACGGCGCCGATTCGGCGCGCGTCGTGCGCGCGGTGCTGTCCGTGCTGCCGCTCGACACGTTCGTCGACACGCCCGCATGGCGGATGGAAGTCGTCGGCGACGCCGCCGCGGTGCCGCCCGTGCAGCGCGAGGTGCAGGCCGAGATCGACCGCGCGGAAGGGCGCGCGGTGCCGCTCGCGGGCATCGACCGTTTCGCGTTCTACGAGCGTGCGCAGCAGGCCTACGCGGTGATCGTCACCGGCGAACTGCGCGGCTATGGCTGCTTCATCTTCAAGAAAGGCGTGTTGTTGAGCGACGCGGGCTAAACGCGTTTTTCAGTGCGTCGAGCCGCCGGCGCGGCCGCCGCAGTGTAAAGATTTGCTACAACCTTTTTCTTGGACACGGCGAAAAGACCCTCTATGCTGGCCCATTTGCCGCGCCCCCTCCCGGGCCGCGCGGCGTCGAACCGCCCGGGCGCGCCCGGGGCAAGCGGCCGAATTGCATACGAGGAGAGAGGCATGACGCGTACCGTCGATTCCGGCGTCATTTTTTTCGCACGCCTGGCGCTGGCGGCGTTGTTCTTGTGGGGCGGCATCATGAAGCTGCTCGGCTACAGCGATTTCATCGCGTATCTGCACGGAATGAACGTGCCCTATCAACAGGTCGTCGCGCCGATCGTCGTCGCGATCGAGGGGCTCGGCGGCCTGCTGCTGATCGTCGGCTACAAGGTGCGGCCGCTCGCGCTGCTGATGGCCGTCTACACGATCGCGACCGCGATGGTCGGGCACAATTTCTGGGACGCGACGAGCGCCGCCGTCCAGCACGACATGGTGATTCACTTCTGGAAGAACGTCGCGATCGCCGGCGGGTTCCTGCTGCTGTTCGTCACCGGCGCCGGCGGCGCGAGTATCGACGCGCTGCGCCGGCCGAGTTCGTCGTACGGCGTGCTGCGCTGAACCGGGCTGACTCGCGCCGCCAGGCCGAGGCAAGGCAAAAGGGCCGAATCCCGCACGCCGCGGGATTCGGCCCTTCGTTCATCAAGCGGGCGCCGGCGTTCAGTGCGTGCCCTTCACGTCCTTCGCATCCTTCGAGAACTGCACGGCGATCGCGCCGAGCACGCAGATCGCCGCGACGTACACGACCGGCGCGAGCGGATTCGATTTCATCATCAGCGACACGATCACCGGCGTGAGGCCGCCGAAGATCGCATACGCGACGTTGTACGAGAACGAGATGCCCGAGAAGCGCACGACGGCCGGGAAGCTCTTGACCATCACGAACGGCACCGCGCCGATCGTGCCGACCATGAAGCCCGCGATCCCGTAGTAGAGCGGCAGCGTCGACGCATCGGCCGCGACCTGCACGAACAGCAGGTAGTAGCACGCGGCCAGCCCGATGCCGCCGATGCCGAGCACGCGCTTCGCGCCGATCCAGCCCGCGAGCGAACCCGCGGTGATGCAGCCGGCGGTCAGGCACAGCGTCGCGACGCTGTTCGCGAACAGCGTCGTCGCGGGCGTCAGGTGAAACTGCTTCTGCAGCAGCGCGGGCGTCATCAGGATCACGACGACGATCGCGGCCGACAGCATCCACGTGAGCAGCATCGACACGATCACCGCGCGGCCGTGGTCGCGCAGCACGGCCTTCAGCGGAATCTCGGCCGCGAGCGCCTTCTTCGCCTTCATCTCGGCGAACACCGGCGTTTCATGCAGCCAGCGGCGCAGGTACACGGAGAACAGGCCGAACACGCCGCCGAGCAGGAACGGGATGCGCCACGCGAACGCGGCGACTTCGGCGGTCGAGTAACGGCTGTTGATGCCGGCGGCGACGAGCGAGCCGAGCAGAATGCCGGCCGTCAGGCCCGCGGTCAGCGTGCCGCATGCATAGCCGATATGACGCGACGGCACGTGCTCGGACACGAACACCCACGCGCCCGGCACCTCGCCGCCGACTGCCGCGCCCTGCAGCACGCGGAACAGCAGCAGCAACACCGGCGCGAGGATGCCGATCGTGTCGTAGGTCGGCAGCAGGCCCATCAGCAGCGTCGGCACGGACATCATCAGCACGCTCAGCGTGAACATCCGCTTGCGGCCGAACAGGTCGCCGAAGTGCGCCATGATCACGCCGCCGAGCGGGCGGGCGAGATAGCCGGCCGCGAAGATGCCGAACGTCTGCAACTGGCGCAGCCAGTCGGGAATGTCGTGCGGGAAGAACAGTTGCCCAATCGCCGGCGCGAAGAACACGAAGATGATGAAGTCGTAGAACTCGAGGGCGCCGCCGAGTGCGGCAAGGCCAAGGGTCTTGTAGTCGCTGCGCGTGAGCGCGCGTTCGGCGGCGCGAGGCACGCCGCTCAATTCGGAAGCTTGCATGGTCAGGACGATCGGTTTTCGAATGTTGTTGTCGGTGCTGCGTCTCCAGGGCCCGCTATCGGCATGGACTGACAAGGCGCGGCTTGCATCGTCGAAGCGTGTCGTGTGCCGGGTGAGGCGCGCAACACGCGCCGCCGCACCGGGATGGGGCACGGCAGGGACGAAGCGTCAAAGCGGGTGGGAGGATTCTACAGGAGCGCGAAATGCGTGCGCGGGTGGGCGACGGGGAAGGCTTCGGAGCGTGCGGCCGGGGCCGGGGCAAAAGCGCGCGCGGCGCGGGCGGCCGGTGAGCCGCCGACGCGCCGCGCGGGGCCGGGTTGCGTATCAGTTGCCGGCGATCGTATCGACCGGCTTGAACGTGCCGCGCTCGACCTTGTAGATCGTCACCGGCGCATCCTTCAGGTCGCCTTTCGCGTCGTACGCGATGCTCGGGGCCGACACGCCCTTGACCGACACCTTGCCGAGATACGGCGTGTACACCTTCGGGTCGGTCGAGTTCGCGTCCTTCATCGCGGTGAGCAGCGCGATCGTGCCGTCGTACGAGTACGGCGAGTAGGTGATCACGTCTTCGTTGAAGCGGGCCTTGTAGCGTGCCGCGTAGCCGGCGAAGCCCGGCATCTTCTCCTTCGGCAGCCCGCCCATGTAGACGATCGCGCCTTCGGCCGCGTCGCCGCCGACCTTCAGGAACGTCGGCGAGCGCGACATCTCGCCCGTCACGAACGCCGACTTCATCCCGAGCTGGCGCATCTTGCGGATCATCGGCGACGATTGCGCGTCGCCGCCGCCGTAGAAGATCGCGTCCGGGTTCATCCCCTTGAGGTTGGTCAGGATCGCGGAGAAATCGAGCGCCTTGTCGTTCGTGAAGTCGCGCTTGATGATCGTGCCGCCCGCCGCCTCGACGGCTTTCGCGAATTCGTCGGCGATGCCCTGGCCGTAGGCCGTGCGGTCGTCGATGATCGCGATGCGCTTGAAGCGCAGCGTCTTCACCGCGTACGTGCCGACGATGCGGCCCGCTTGAGCATCGCTCGTCAGCAGCCGGTAGGTCGTCTTGTAGCCGCGCGCGGTGTATTGCGGCGACGTGGCCATCGAGATCTGCGGCAGCCCCGCGCGATCGTACAGGTCGGACGCGGGAATGCTCGTGCCCGAGTTGAAGTGCCCGATGATCCCGCGGACGTTGTCGTCGATCAGCCGCTGAGCGACGGTCGTGCCCGTGCGCGGGTCGGCCTGGTCGTCCTGCGAATCGAGCTGGAACGTGACGGGCTTGCCGCCGATCGTCGGACGCGTCGCGTTGAAATCGGCGATCGCGAGCTGCACGCCCTTCTGCATGTCCGTGCCGTAGTTCGACTGCGGGCCGGTCAGCGGTGCGGCGAAACCGATCTTGACGACGTCGGCGGCAATGGCGTGCGCGCCCGACAGTGCGCAGGCAGCGGCCAGCGCGACGTGCGATACCTTCAGCTTCACTTTCACTTCCCCTTGATGGCGTGGTTGGGCCGCCGCCGGCTGGCGGGCCGGCACCGGTAAACCGGGCGAGACGGTTCGGTCGGCAGGCCGATGCGAGGGCCGTGCGTGCGTGCCGCGTGCTGCCCGGGCTGTGCCGGAATCGGCGCGTGTGGTGGCCGATGCCGCAGGCCCTGCACGCCGGTCGCTGCCGCGGCGGAAGGTCGTCTCGTGACCGTGAAGCGAAGTCTAGACAGCGAAAATGCGTGCGTCTTGCGCGTTCGGTGCGCGGCCGGCGACGATATCGGCATATCGTCGATAACCCTGATATATGCCGAAATCGTCATGCCGAATGCGCAAACGCGCCAAGACGCTGTACGGTTGCATTTTTATGCTGGCGAGTTCGAGCACGCCGTGTCGGTGCGCCGGTGAGCCCGTGCACTCACGGCAGGTCGGCATCGGCGCATGCGGATTTGCGGCCGGCCGCTGCATGCGCGGCGCAGTGGTTGTGCATGCAACGTATGTTGCGTGTCGAAGCCGGTCGGCGCGACGGCGCGACGTGACGGCTGCCGCCAACTTGCCCGCCCTTGCGATCGGCGCGACGCGATCGGAGGGGCGCTTCTATAATCGACGCCATCTGCCACTCGCATTGCGGTTGCCGGGATGACGACCTTGCCAGCCGTACCGCCCATGAGCCTGTCCGATACGTTGCGCCACCAGCCCGACAACGCCGATCTCGGCGCGATGCTCGCGCACTTCCGCCTGCTCGAACCGGTGTTCGATGCGCTGCCGGACGTCGCGTTCTTCGTGAAGGACTCAAACGGCCGCTACGCGCTCGTCAACCGCACGCTGGCGATGCGCTGCGGCTACAAGGACAAGCGTGACCTGCTCGGCAAGACGGCCGACGAAGTGTTTCCGCGCCGCTTCGGCCGCAGCTATTTCGAGCAGGACATGGCGACGATCAACGCAGGCCAGCAACTGATGGACCAGCTCGAGCTGCACCTGTATCCGGGCCGCCAGCCGGGCTGGTGCCTGACCTGCAAGGAGCCGCTGCGCGATGCCGCAGGCAGGGTGGTCGGTCTCGCGGGCATCTCGCGCGACCTGAAGGCACACGAGGGATCGCACCCGGCGTACAGCCGGCTCGCCGACGTGGTCCAGCACATCCAGGATCACTACGTACAGCCGCTGAACCTGAAGCAGCTCGCGCAGATGGCCGGGATGTCGGTCGCGCAGCTCGAGCGCTACTTCCACAAGGTGTTCCACCTGACGCCGCGCCAGGTGCTGCTGAAGACGCGGCTGGATGCGGCCACCGCGCTGCTCGTCACGCACGACAAGGTGACCGACGTCGCGGCGCTATGCGGCTATACGGATCACAGCGCGTTCACGCGCCAGTTCAAGGCGACGGTCGGCGTGACGCCGACGGAATACCGGTTGATGCTGCAGGAGCGGGCGGGGTGACGCGACACGTCGAACGGGCCGGCGAGTCGCAGGGATCGGGGCGATACGGGGAAACGGTGAAGCGGTGAAAACCGCGGCTCAGCGGTAGCCGAGCCCTTTCAGGACGGCGGTGCCGTTTTCGGTCAGCCGGAAGCTGGGGGCCGTATCGGCGTCGAGCTTGACCATCTCGACGAGGCCGGCTTCCTGCAGCGCAGGCAGTTCGGGTTTGGCGTTCGCGCCGATCGGTGCGTGCAGCAGCACGAGCAGCGTCGCGATTTCATGATGACTGAGCAGGCGGCGCAGCATCGTCTTCTTTGCAGGGGGCGCGGCCGGGCGGCCCGCGGGTGCTTCTACGGCGCTCATCGCTTTCCTCCTTTTCGAGATAACTATCGGGTACTGGTTGCGGATGGTGCCGTCGAAGACTTAAGCGATTCTTAAAACTGCGGCCGCGGACCGTATGCTGCGCTGCGGTACGGGTTACCGGATGTAACGTGAGACGGGCGCGGTTTCCGGCCCGATCGCGGCAAGCCGCGCGGGCGGGTGCGCTGCCGCGCGATTCACCGCGATGGTGCGCGCGGGATGAGGCCCTTTGAGTCAGCTGCGGGGCAGCGAATGTGATTCGGCCCCGAAATCCAGATTCGTCTCCTTCGCTTATTTCCTGTGCTGCGCCTGCGCGGCCAGGCGCACGGCTGCGTTTGCCGCCCCGTAGCCGTCGTATCCGCCGCGCCGCTCGACGATCTCGAGCGAGAAGCGGTTGTCGACCAGTTCTGTATACGCGTGCAGGAATTCGCCGCCGTGCTCGTCGCGGTCGTACAGCAGGTGATGCGTGCTCAGTGTGTCGATCAACTCGTCCGGCAGCGCGTAGCGTGCGGCGAGATCGTCGTAGTAGTTCGGCGGAATGCGCAGGAACGGAATGCCGTCGGCCGCGAACGCGGCGATCGTCTTCACGATGTCGTCCGTGCGGAACGCGACGTGGTTCAGCCCCGTGCCGTGGTAGCGGTCGAGCGATTCGGCGACCGCCGTGTGCCGGTCGACCGACGCGTTCAGCGCGATCCGCACCGAACCGTCGGCGCTGCGCACCGCGCGGCTGCGCATCAGCCCGTACGGGTCGGGCACGAGCCAGCTGCGTTCGGCCTCGAAGCCGAATGCCGTCTTGAAGAACAGGATCCACGTATCGAGTGCGTCGGCCGGCAGCGCCAGGCACACGTGATCGATACCCGTCAGCGGGCCGACCTCGCTCGGGCCGTCGATGTCGGTCAGCACGAAATCCGATTCATACAGCGTCGGCGCGTTCGGCGCTTCGTCGACGAAATACTCGAGGCTGCCGTCCGGCGCCTGCACGCTCGGCAGCACGCGTTCGTTCGGCCCGACGCGGCCGGAGAACGGCGCGTAGCCGAAACCGGCCGCGCGTTCGAACGCCACTTTCGCGTCGTCGACGCGGAATGCCGAAGCGCACAGCGACAGCCCGTGCTGCTGGAAGAACGCATCGGCGAACGAGTCGCGTTCCGCGTTCAGCACGATCGACGCGGCGCCGTGCTGGAACAGCGTCACGTCCTTCGACCGATGCCGGCCCGCGAGCCGGAAGCGCATCCGGCCGAGCCATTCGCCGACGGTTGCCGCGGCCTGTGCGTCGACCGCGAATTCGATGAACTGGAACCCGACATGCGCGGGCGGCGCCGGCGGCGCGAACAGCGGCTGGCTGGCGGCCGGCGCGCGGCCGTCCCGCGCGAGCTGCTCGCGTGTCAGTTCTTCCAGGTAGAGCAGCGAGCGATGGCCGTCGGCGGCCGTGATCGCGGTCGGCGCCGCGCGGAAGCCGTCGTTGAAGATCTCGAGCGACAGCGGCCCCGTGTAGCCCGATTCGATCACGCGCGCGGTGAAGCGCGCGAGGTCGAAGTCGCCCTGGCCCGGGAACGAGCGGAAGTGGCGGCTCCATTCGAGTACGTCCATCGCGAGCTTCGGCGCATCGGCGATCTGCACGAACGCGATCCGGTCGCCGGGGATGTCGGCGATCGCGTCCGGAGAATCGTCGAGCGACAGCGTATGGAAGCTGTCGAGCGCAAGGCCGAGGTGCGGGCTGTTCACGGCATTCACGAGTTTCCACGCATGGCCGTACCGCTTCACGACTCGGCCCCACGCGAGCGCTTCGTACGCGGCGACCACGCCGGCTTGCCGCGCGGCTTCCGCGAGCGCGCCGAGCTGGTCGACGAGCAGCCCGTCGTCGGCGATCGTGTCGGCCGACACGTTGCTGCACACCAGGATGCGGTCGGTGCCGAGCGCATGCATGACGTCGAACTTGCGCTTGATGCGATCGAGGTTGCGGGCGAGCTGGGCTGCGCTCACGCCCTCGAAGTCACGAAACGGCTGGAACAGCACGATGTCGAGGCCGAGATCGGCGGCCATGCGCCGGACGTCGGCCGGCGATCCGTCGAAGTAGACGAGGTCGTTTTCGAAGATTTCGACGCCGTCGAAGCCGGCGGCCTTGATGGCGGCGAGCTTCCCGGCGAGCGTGCCGGACAGTGACACGGTGGCGATCGAGCGCTTCATGGGCGAATCCTGCGGATGAGCGGGGCACGGCGCCGATCGAATCGACCCTGAATGAACCAGTCGTTGAATTAACGACGAACGCCATATCCCGAATTTACTGGGTTAGTGCTGCGTATTGTACAAACTAACTAGGTGGTACAAATTAGCGAAAACCCGAAAAGACATTGCGCTTTCGCAAGCGCACACTAGCGCCAAATCTTGACGTCAGGGGGCGACGTCGGCTAGCGATGCGCCCCCGTTTTAGGAGCAGAAACACCATGAGCAAGCCCAAGGTGCTGGTGCTGAACGGCCCGAACCTGAATCTGCTGGGGACGCGCGAGCCCCATATCTACGGCGCGGAAACGCTCGCCGACGTCGAGCAGCGCTGCCGAACGGCCGCTGAAGCGCTCGGGCTGGAAATCGACTTCCGCCAGTCGAACGCCGAGCATCAGCTGATCGACTGGCTGCACGCCGCGCGTCACGACACGCACGGCATCGTGATCAACCCGGCTGCCTATACGCATACGTCGGTGGCGCTGGCCGACGCGCTTTCCGCGATCGCGAAGCCGGTGATCGAAGTTCATATCTCGAACGTGCATCGTCGCGAGGCGTTCCGTCACCATTCCTATGTGTCGGCGATTGCCGAAGCCGTGATCTGCGGCTGCGGCACCGAAGGCTACGTGTTCGCGCTGCAGCGTCTGGCGACGCTGTTCGCGCAGGGAGCCGCACGATGAGCCGCCCGTCGTTTCTGATCGGCCTGATCGGCCAGGGCATCGGCGGTTCGCTGTCGCCTGCGATGCACGAGGAAGAAGGTTTCCGCCAGGGGTTCGGCTATGTCTACCGGCGGATCGACCTCGACGTGCTCGGCGTGACCGTCGACGCACTGCCGCAACTGCTCGATGCCGCGCAGCGGATGGGCTACAACGGCCTGAACATCACGCACCCGTGCAAGCAGCGCGTGATCGAGCACCTCGACGCGCTGTCGGACGATGCGCGTGCGCTCGGCGCGGTGAACACCGTGTTGTTCAAGGACGGCAAGCGGATCGGCCACAACACCGACTGGTCGGGCTTCGCGAAATCGTTCCGCCGCGGGTTGCCCGACGCGTCGCTCGAACGCGTCGTCCAGCTTGGCGCGGGCGGCGCGGGCGCGGCCGTGGCGCACGCCGCGCTGCAGATGGGCGCGGCCGAACTGACGATTTTCGATGTCGACGGCACGCGAGCCGCCGCCCTCGCGGCTGAACTGCAGCAACGCTTCCCCGCGGCACGGGTTGTGCAGGGCGGTGATCTCGCGGACGCGATGCGCACCGCGACGGGCCTGATCCACGCAACGCCGACAGGCATGGCCAAGCATCCGGGCCTGCCGCTGCCGGCCGAGCTGCTCCACGCGGGCATGTGGGTGGCCGACATCGTGTATTTCCCGCTCGAAACCGAACTGGTCCGCGCCGCGCGCGCGGCCGGCTGCGCGACGCTGCCGGGAGGCGGGATGGCCGTGTACCAGGCCGTCGATGCGTTCGAGATCTTCACCGGACGAACGCCGGACGACGAACGGATGTTCGAACACTTTCAGTCGCTGGTCGCACGCTGACCCTTCTACCGACTAGCTGAAAAAAGAGATCAGGAGACAATCATGCAGCACACCACCCACTCGAAC
This sequence comes from Burkholderia sp. ZZQ-2, assembly GCF_050768715.1. Classification (NCBI taxonomy): domain Bacteria; kingdom Pseudomonadati; phylum Pseudomonadota; class Betaproteobacteria; order Burkholderiales; family Burkholderiaceae; genus Burkholderia; species Burkholderia sp. ZZQ-2. The sequence continues at coordinate 33,268 of NZ_LDVA01000292.1, forward strand.
GCCGCGCCCGCGGCGGCCGGCACGGTCCGGCGCACCTCGGCGCGCTACAAGATTCTCGCGCTGCTCGCGATCGGCACGATGATCAACTATCTCGACCGCACCGTGCTGGGGGTGGCTGCACCGCAGCTCACCAAGGAGCTCGGCATCAATGCGGCCGTGATGGGCATCATGTTCTCCGCGTTTTCGTGGACGTACGTCGCGATGCAGGTGCCCGGCGGCCTGTTCCTCGACCGCTTCGGCAGCAAGATCACCTATTACTGGTCGATGACGCTGTGGTCGCTGTGCACGTTCCTGCAGGGCTTCGTGCCGGGCATCGCGACGCTGCTCGCATGCCGGCTCGGGCTCGGCGTGACGGAGGCGCCGTGCTTCCCGACCAACAGCCGGGTCGTCGCGACGTGGTTCCCGCAGAACGAGCGCGCGATGGCGACCGGTACGTATACGGTCGGCGAGTACATCGGCCTCGCGTTCTTCAGCCCGGTGCTGTTCGCGCTGATGGGCGCGTTCGGCTGGCGCTCGCTGTTCTGGGTCGTCGGCGCGATCGGCATCGCGTTCGGCCTGGTCTGGTGGAAGTTCTATCATGAGCCGCGCAACCATCCGGGCGCCAACTCCGAGGAACTTGCGTATATCGAGGCGGGCGGCGGTCTCGTGCACAGTGCACGCAAGGACGGCGACAAAGGCGGCAAGGGCGCGCAGAAGAAGTTCAGCTGGGCGATGGCCGGCAAGCTGCTGAAGAAGCGCCAGCTCGCGGGCATCTGTCTCGGCCAGTTCGCCGGCAACTCGACGCTGGTGTTCTTCCTGACCTGGTTCCCGACCTACCTCGCCACCGAGCGCCACATGGGCTGGCTGAAGATCGGCTTCTTCGCGGTGATGCCGTTCATCGCCGCTTCGGTCGGCGTGATGTTCGGCGGGATCTTCTCCGACTGGCTGCTGCGCCGCGGCAAGTCCGCGAACCTCGCGCGCAAGCTGCCGATCATCGCGGGCCTGCTGCTCGCGTCGACGATCATTCTCGCGAACTACGTGCAGAGCAACGAAGCCGTGATCGCGATCATGTCGGTCGCATTCTTCGCGCAGGGGATGGCCGCGCTCGGCTGGACGCTCGTGTCCGACATCGCGCCGGACGGCCTGCTCGGCGTGACCGGCGGCATCTTCAACTTCGCGGCGAACCTGGCCGGCATCATCACGCCGCTCGTCGTCGGCTTCATCGTCGCGTCGACCGGCTCGTTCGTCGGCGCGCTCGTGTTCATCGGCGTGATCGCGCTGATCGGTGCGCTGTCTTACATCTTCGTCGTCGGCGACATCAAGCGGATCGAACTGTAAGCATCGCCTCCACGCGCATCCTGTGCGTTCGCCCGGCGGCCGGTAGGCCGCCGGGCTTTTTTGTTGGCGCGACGCGCTGCGTGCACCCTTATGCGTGCTGCACCGCGATACCGAGCGATTCGACCGCCTGCGCGATCGCCGCGACCGCGCGCCGGATATCGTTGGCGTCGATCGCACCGATGCAGCCGACGCGGAACGTCTCCAGCTGCGTGAGCTTGCCCGGGTACAGGATGAAGCCGGCATCGCGCACGGCGTCGTAGAAGCGGCGGAAATCGTAGGCCGGGTGGTCGGGCGCATGGAACGTGACGATCACCGGCGCCTGCACGTTCGCATCGAGGAACGGCGTGAAGCCGAGCGCGCGCATCGATTCGACCAGCGCCCGGCAGTTGTCCGCGTAGCGCGCACCGCGCGCCGGCTGGCCGCCTTCGGCGAGATACTGGTCGAGTGCGGCGCGCAGCGCGGCGATCACGTGCGTCGGCGGCGTGAAGCGCCACTGGCCCGTCTTGCGCAGGTATGCGTACTGATCGTGGAGATCGAGCGCGAGCGACGGCGAATTGCCTTCGCCGGCCTCGAGCGCATCGCGCCGCACGATCGCGAACCCCATCCCCGGCACGCCTTCGAGACATTTGCCGCTTGCCGAGATCAGCGCATCGATGCCGCTGCCCGCCAGCGCGATCGGCAGCGCGCCGAACGAGCTCATCGCGTCGACGATCAGCCGCTTGCCGTGGCGTCGGCACACGGCGGCGATGTCGTCGAGCGGGTTCAGGATGCCGGCGCTCGTTTCCAGATGCACCTGCGCGACGTGCGTGATGCGCGGCTCGCGCGCGAACGCGGCTTCGATCGCGGCCGGATCGACGGCCGCATCCTCGCCGAACGGCAAAGCGATCGCTTCGATACCGAGCCGGCCGAGGATCTTCAGGATGCGCGCGCAATACGCGCCGTTGTCGGGCACCAGCACGACGCCGTCGCGCGGCACCAGCGTACCGAGCGCGGCTTCGACCGAGAACGTGCCGCTGCCCTGCATCGGTACGCACACGTACTCGTCGCCGCCATGCGCAATGGCGACGAGGTCCGCGCAGACGCTGGCCGTCAGTTGATTGAAAGCGGCATCCCACGAGCCCCAGTCATGTTGCATTGCGTGGCGGGTTGTGGCGGACGTGGTGAGCGGGCCGGGCGTAAGAAGAATCGGATCGGACATGGTTTTCCCTTGCAAAGGTCGGAAAGAAACGCCGGGTGGCATTTCTGAATGACTTGCATGATATTGGCAAAATGTGTCATTTTTTGGAAATTGTGGCATTCGTCACGGGTTTGTCATCGAACGCTGTGATCCTTCGCTTGCCGCGAGAAACCTGACCTCGGCGCGGCGGCGAGGCAGGCCGTTGATCGGCCTTGCCCGGAGATAACAGGAGAGCCGGATCGTGCCCCGGCCATTTGGTGTTCCGCCTACGGAGAAGTGAGATGACACTGCAGAATTCCTCGCGCGCCGCTGCCGGCGCGTTCCGCAAGCTTGCACTGGCCGCCGCCGTCGCCGGTCTGATGGGCGCCGCGTTGCCCGTGCATGCGGCGAGCGCGGTCGTGCTGTACACGGCAGACGGTCTCGAGAACCTCTATCGCGATGTGCTGCCGGCGTTCGAGAAGAAGGAAGGCGTCAAGGTCAACATCGTGACGGCGGGCAGCGGCGAAGTCGTCAACCGCGCGAACATCGAGAAGAATTCCCCGAAGGCCGACGTGATCGTCACGCTGCCGCCTTTCATTCAGCAAGCCGGCCAGATGGGCCTGCTGCAGGCGTACCAGAGCGTGAACTACAAGAACGTGCCGACGATCGCGAAGGCGGAAGACGGCACGTGGGCGACGTTCGTGAACAACTACTTCTCGTTCGCGATCAACCCGGACGTCGTGAAGAGCCAGCCGAAGACGTTCGCCGACCTGCTGTCGCCGGCCTATGCCGGCAAGGTCGCGTACTCGAACCCGGCCACGGCCGGCGACGGGATGGCCGTGCTGATCCTGACGACGTCGCTGATGGGCGAGGACAAGGCGTTCGACTACCTCGCGAAACTGTCGCAGAGCGTGAAGTTCCACACGAAGGGTACGGGCTACCTGAACGTGCTGCTGTCGCGTAACGAGATCAGCGTCGCGAACGGCGACCTGCAGATGGACCTCGACGATGCCGAACACGGCGCGCTGTCCGTCAAGCCGATCTTCCTGGCCGCGAAGGACGGCGACCAGCCGACCACGTTCCAGCTCCCGTACGGCATCGGCCTGATCAAGAGCGGCCCGAACCAGGACGCCGGCAAGAAGCTGATCGACTACCTGATGTCGACGGAAGTGCAGTCGAAGGTGCCGGACATGTACGGCATTCCGGGCCGCACGGACGTGCCGCTGGCCGGCAAGAACGGCGAAGCGGTCAAGAAGGCGATCGCGGGCGTGAAGCTGATCCCGGTCGACTGGACCCAGGTGATGGCGAAGAAGCCGGTGTGGATCGAGCGCTGGAAGAAGGACGTGATCGGCAGCTCGGGCAAGCAGCTCGACGTCGTCAAGCCGAAGTGATCGGCGCCCGCCGCCTGTATTCGTGAGCAAGAGGATGAACCCGGTGGAAACCACCCTGACCCATCCCGGCGCATTCGGCGCCGCCGAACCGCGAGCAATGCTGCGGTCCGGCGCGCCGGGCGGCGTGCAGATCGAACACCTGAGCGTGCGCTACGGCGCGCGCACGGTGCTGGAAGATCTGTCGCTGTCGATCGGTGCCGGTGAATTTCTGACCGTGCTCGGCAAGAGCGGCTGCGGCAAGACCACGCTGCTGCGCTTCATCGCCGGGTTCGTGAAGGCCGACGGCCTGACCGGCACGCTGACCGTCGCCGGACGCGACCTGACCTACGCGCCGCCGCACAAGCGCAATCTCGGTCTGCTGTTCCAGAATTACGCGCTGTTCCCGCACCTGTCGGTGTTCGAGAACGTCGCCTTCGGGCTGCGCGCGCGCGGCATGGCGTCGTCGGAAGTGACGCGCCGTGTCGCCGATGCGCTGAAGCTCGTGCAGCTCGGCGATGCGGGCCACCACCTGCCCGCGCAGTTGTCGGGCGGAATGCAGCAGCGCGTCGCGCTGGCGCGCGCGCTCGTGATCGAGCCGGACGTGCTGCTGCTCGACGAGCCGCTGTCGGCGCTCGACGCCAACCTGCGCGCGTCGGTGCGCAGCGAACTGAAGGCGCTGCACGAGCGCCTGCCGAACCTGACCGTCGTCTGCGTGACCCACGACCGCGACGACGCGCTCGTGCTGTCCGACCGCGCGCTGCTGATGCGCGACGGCCACATCGCGCAGCTCGGCACGCCGCAGCAGCTGTACGACGCGCCGCAGGACGGCTACGTCGCGCGTTATCTCGGCCCGGCGAACCTGCTGCCGCCGCACGTGATCTTTCCGCTCGGCGATCCCCGCCATGAAGTGCGTGGCAAGGTGGCGTGCGTGCGCCCCGAGCGCCTGACCATGATGCCGCCCGCCGCGGGCGGGCTGCACGGCACGGTGTCGTCCGTCGAATGGCAGGGCGCGGACCTGTCGATCGCGGTCACGATCGATGCGGCGCCCGACGAGCCCGTGCGCGTCACGATGCAACGCGGCCGCGGTGCGGCTCCCGAGCGCGGTGCGCGCGTTTCCCTGCATTGCGAGGCAGACGATGTCGTCCTTATCGAGCCCTGAAGCCGGCCTGCCGCCGCACGTGCTCGCGTCGGCCGCCGCGCACGCCGCCGCCGCGCGGCGCCGCAAGCGCATGGGCGACCTGCACCTGGCCGCGCTCGCGATCGTCGTGCTGGGCCCGCTCGTCGTCTACCCGCTGGTGCGGCTCGTGCTGCTGAGCGTGTCGGGCGACCACGGGCTGGGTTTCGCCGCGTACCGGACGTTCTTCGGCAACCCCGACACCCGCAACGTGCTGCTGACCACGCTCGGCGTGCTGTTCGCGAGCGCCGGCACCGCGTCGGTGCTCGGTGTGCTGCTGGCCGCGCTGCTGTTCTTCAAGCCGTTTCCGGGCGCGTCGCTCGTCACGCGCTTCCTGGAGCTGTACGTCGCGTTTCCGTCGTTCCTCGTCGCGTTCACGCTGATCTTCCTGTACGGCTCGCAAGGCTCGATCAGCATCGCGCTGCAGCACCTGTTTCATCTCGAAAATGCGCCGCTCGATTTCCTGTTCGGCATCGGCGGCGTGATTCTCGCGCAGACCGTGTTCTATACGCCGTTCGTCGTGCGGCCGACGCTCGCATCGTTCGCGACGCTCGATTTGCGGCTGATCGAAGCCGCGCGCAGCCTCGGCGCTTCCGGCTGGATGCTCGCCCGCCGCGTCGTGCTGCCGATCGCGTGGCCGGGCATCGCCGCCGGCACCGTGCTGTGCTTCCTGCTGACGCTGAACGAATTCGGGATTCTGCTCGTGCTCGGCAGCGCGCGGCTCGTCACGCTGCCGGTCGCGATCTACAGCAGCGCGACCGTCGACCTCGACCTGCCGACCGCGTCGGCCGGCGCGGTGGTGATGCTCGCGTTGTCGCTGGCGCTGTATGCGGTTTATCGCCGGGTGAACCGGCGCGCGACGGGAGGGAACGATGTCCGCTGAATTCCGTATCGGGCAAGCCGTGCCGCGCCGCCAGATCGGCTGGGGCGACACGGTGCTCAAGCATGCATCGCGCGCGGCGCTCGCGCTGGCCGCGTTCGCGTGCTTCTGGTTGTTCGTGTTGCCGGTCATCGTCGTCGCGCTGTCGAGCGTGTCGACGCAGTGGTCGGGCACGATCTTGCCGGCCGGTTACAGCCTGCGCTGGTTCGAGCGGCTCGGGTCGCCGGAATACGACGCGCTGCTGACGAGCCTCGAAATCGGCTTCGGCGTGTCGGCGGTCGGCACGGTCCTCGGGCTGTGGCTCGCGCTGGCGCTCGAAGGGCGCGACCGGCGCGGCCTCGGCGCGGTGGTCGATGCCCTCGTGATGGTGCCGAACGGCGTGCCGAGCGTCGTGCTCGGGCTCGCGGTGCTGATCGCGTATCACCAGAAGCCGGTCGACCTGTCGAGCTCGGCGGCGATCGTCGTGCTCGTGCAGCTCGCGCTGATCTTGCCGTTCTGCTATCGCTGCGCGGCCGCGGCGCTGCGTCCGGAGCTGACCGTGCTGCGCGAAGCGGCGGCGAGCCTCGGCGCGCCGCCCGCGATGGTGCTGCGCCGCGTGCTGCTGCCGCAGCTGGTGCCGGCGCTGCGCGCGAGCCTCGCACTCGGCTTCGCGCTGTCGCTCGGCGAGCTCGGTGCGACGCTGACGGTTTATCCGCCCGGCTTCGCGACGGTGCCGATCGTCGTGATCGGCCAGGTGGAGCGGGGGTATTACCTTCCGGCGTCGGCGCTGTCGCTGCTGATGCTGGGCGCGTCGCTCGCGGCGCTGCTGCTGATCGCCGCGCGCGTGCCGCGCGGCAAGCGGGCGGCATCATGAACGCCGCGTTTGCATTGCGCCAACCTGGCGACGCGTCGGCGGCCGGCATCTCGACGGAGCTTGCGGGTCGCTCGGTCGACGTCAACGGCCGGCACTACCGGCTGCCGGTCGAGCCGACCGTCGTCGTCTGCGTCGACGGCTGCGAGTACGACTATCTCGAACGGGCGGTGGAAGCGGGTGTCGCGCCGTTCATCGGCCGGATGATCGCGGAAGGCACGGCCTGGCGCGCCGATTGCGTCGTGCCGACCTTCACCAACCCGAACAACCTGTCGATCGTCTGCGGCGTGCCGCCGTCGGTCCACGGAATCTGCGGCAACTATTTCTGGGACCCGGCCGCCGACGGCGGGCGTGGCGCCGAAGTCATGATGAACGACCCGGCCTACCTGCGGGCCGGCACGCTGCTCGCGGCGGCGTCCGACGCCGGTGCGCGGGTGGCCGTCGTGACGGCGAAGGACAAGCTGCGCCGGCTGCTCGGCTGGCAGATGAACGGCATCTGCTTTTCGGCCGAGAAGGCCGCGCAGGCGAATCTCGCCGAAAACGGGATCGTCGACGTGCTCGACTGGGTGGGCCTGCCGTCGCCGGACGTCTACAGCGCGGCGCTGTCCGAATTCGTGTTCGCGGCCGGCGTGCGGCTTGCGCAGACGCGCCAGGTCGACCTGATGTACCTGTCGACCACCGATTACGTGCAGCACAAGTGCGCGCCGGGCAGTGCCGGCGCGAACGCGTTCTACGCGATGATGGACGGTTATCTCGCGCAGCTCGACGCGCTCGGCTGGGCGATCGGGCTGACGGCCGACCACGGGATGAACGCGAAGCACGATCCTGCGACGGGCCGGCCGAACGTCATCTATCTGCAGGATGCCTTCGACGGGTGGTACGGCGCGCAGGCTGCGCGCGTGATCCTGCCGATCACGGATCCTTATGTCGTGCACCACGGCGCGCTCGGCTCGTTTGCCACGGTCTATCTGGCGCCGGGCGTCGACCGGGCCGAGGCGATGTGGCGCGTCGGCGGCCTCGACGGCGTCGAGCTCGTGCTCGACAACGCGGAAGCCGCGGCACGTTTCGAGCTGCCGGCCGACCGGATCGGCGATCTCGTCGTGATCGGCCGCCGCGACATGACGCTCGGCACGCGCGAGCGCGAACACGATCTGTCGGGCCTCACGGTGCCGCTGCGTTCGCATGGCGGCGTGTCGGAGCAGGAAGTACCGCTGCTGTTCAATCGCCGTATCGAGCCGGTCGATCCTGCGCGTCGCCCGCGCAATTTCGACGTGTTCGATTACGTGCTGAACCGGGTCGCGACATGATGGCTCACCCCCGACACGATCACCCGGCGTTTCGCGCGGAGGCGCTGCGCTGGTGCGGCACGCGCGCGACGCGCGAACGCACGCTCGACGTCATGGACCCTTACACGGGCACGCGCGTCGGTACGGTGCCGCTCGCGAGCGTCGACGACGTGCGCGCGGCATTCGACTACGCGATGGCGTACCGGCCGACGCTCACGCGTTACGCGCGTTCGGAGATCCTCGAACGCGCGGCTGCGCTGCTGCGCGAGCGTACCGAGGAAGCGTCCGACCTGATCACGCTCGAGTCGGGGCTGTCGAAACAGGACTCCCGCTACGAGATCGGCCGTGTGGCCGACGTGTTGAAGTTCGCGGCGGTCGAGGCGCTGCGCGACGACGCGCAGAGTTTCTCGTGCGACCTGACGCCCCATGGCAAGGCGCGCCGCGTGTTTTCGCAGCGGCAGCCGCTCGACGGCGTGATCGTCGCGATCACGCCGTTCAATCATCCGATGAACCAAGTGGCGCACAAGATCGCGCCGGCGATCGCGACCAACAACCGCGTGATCGTGAAGCCGTCGGAGAAGGTGCCGCTGTCGGCGCTCTATCTGGCCGACCTGCTGGTTGAAGCCGGTCTTCCGGAGCCGATGCTGCAGGTGCTGACCGGCGATCCGCGCGAGATCGCGGACGAGCTCGTCACGCACCCGCATGCGTCGCTGATCACCTTCACGGGCGGCGTGGCGATCGGCAAGGCGATTGCCGCGCGGGCCGGCTACCGCCGCATCGTGCTGGAACTGGGCGGCAACGATCCGCTGATCGTCCTCTACGATGCCGATCTCGAACGCGCGGCGTCGCTGGCGGTGCTCGGGTCGTATCGGAATTCGGGCCAGCGTTGCACGGCCGTCAAGCGGCTGCTGGTGCAGCGCTCGATCGCGCCCGCCTTCACCGAATTGCTCGTCGAGAAGACGCGCGCATGGAAGTACGGCGATCCGTTCGATCCCGCGAACGAAATGGGCACGGTGATCGACGAGCAAGCGGCGCGGCTGTTCGAGGCGCGGGTCGGGGAGGCGGTCGCGCAGGGCGCGCGGCTGTTGACGGGCAACGTGCGGCGCGGCGCGCTGTATGCGCCGACCGTGCTCGACAACGTCGATCCGTCGATGACGATCGTGCGCGAGGAGACCTTCGGCCCGGTATCGCCGGTGATTGCGTTCGACACGATCGACGACGCGATCCGGATCAGCAACGGGACGGCGTTCGGGCTGTCGTCGGGTGTCTGTACGGACAGCACGGCGGCGGTCGTGCGGTTCGTGAACGAGCTGAACGTCGGCACGGTGAATGTATGGGAAGTGCCCGGATACAGGATCGAGTTGTCGCCGTTCGGCGGGATCAAGGATTCGGGGCTCGGATACAAGGAAGGCGTTCAGGAGGCGATGAAGAGCTTCACGAACCTGAAGACGTTTTCGCTGCCTTGGGAGTGAATGAATGGCATTGACGGTGGAAGATATCCACGGGCTGTATCGCGAGCATGGCCATGTGGCCTATAGCGGTGAACCGGTCACGCAGCTCGAGCATGCATTGCAGAGCGGATTGCTGGCGGAAGAGGCGGGGGCTGATGAGACGCTGGTCGCGGCGGCGTTCCTGCACGATCTCGGGCATTTGCTGAATCGTCAGGGCGAGACGCCGAGTGCGCGCGGGATCGACGATCTGCACCAGTATTACGTGCTGCCGTTCCTGCGTCCGCTGTTTTCCGACGCGGTGCTGGAGCCGATCCGGCTGCACGTCGACGCAAAGCGTTGCCTGTGCCGCACGGACGCCGGCTACTTCGAGAGCCTGTCGCCGGACTCGGTGCGCAGTCTCGCGCTGCAGGGCGGCATCTTCAGTGAAGAGGAGACGGCGGCGTTCCTGCTGCGTCCGTTCGCGGAGGATGCGCTGCGTCTGCGCCGCTGGGACGATACGGCAAAGGAAGAGGGCAAGGTGACGCCTGATCTCGATCACTATATGGCGATCGTCGCGCGCCAGGTGCGCGCAGGCTGACCGGTTGAGTTGCTTCTATATAAGACCCCGCACGCGACAGCGTGCGGGGTCTTATATTTTTTGAGAAACCCCTTGCGCAGTTGGAAGAGGTTGCTTAGAATCACGCCTCTTTCGCGCTAACGGAAACGCGGCGCGGAAGGGGAAGCAAAGCTGGTGGTGTGCTGCAGTCTTGGGCGCGCGGCTGGCCTAGAAGTTGGACCCCGCAGTCGCAACGATGTAGTGTAAAAAGTTGTTGACGAGCTGCGAAACACGGTTCATAATCTCGCTTCTCTGCTGCTGAAAACGCAGCGCTGCTGAGAAACGCGAAGTTCCTCGCAGATTGCTCTTTAAAAATTAACAGCCGATAAGTGTGGGCGCTTGATGGAAGCGAGCTGATCTTCGGATCAGATAGCAAAAGTATCAAGAGTCTCACACTAAAGTAAGTCAGGTTTATGAAGTGATTCATATTCCTGTCAGCTTTGAGTG